>JAGHBR010000366.1 GCA_021160885.1 Caldisericaceae bacterium | reverse complement strand
GTCTAAAAAAAGGCCTGAAATGAGTTTCTGGTTTTGCCCAATGGCCTTGACACCTTGCTTCGAGGCTTCAAAAATCCAGGCGAGGGATTGATTGTAAAATTCGTGATAAATCATGGGAAACACGTAGTCCAATGGCCAGACAGGCCAGTTTTGCCGGACAAATTTGCGGGCCAGGTGTGGCGTGGCAAAAACCGCGGCCAAGACAATTTTGCCCCGCTTTTTAACGCGGTGGCTCAACATTTTTACAATCTGAGTTATCTGATTTTCACGGAATTTTTTCCAGAGCATTGCTTCATCATCATTTTTTAAATGGAAGGGATTCAAGCCATGCGTCTTTTTAAAGGCCTGTTGACAATCTGTACAATAACAGTAATCAAACTGCGGCTGTTCCTCGGTCTGTTTTAGATTGTACTTCGGTTGAATGCCAGGCGGCAGAATGACATCTGGAAAGCGAATGTAGTCTAAATGAATGCCCGCCAGTCCATCGTATTGCAACAGGGCATCTACTACTTTTATCAGGTACTGGCGCACTTCGCTTTTGCCGGGACACAACCAATTGTAGTAACCCACATAAGGCGGATGATCAACCGTAGATTGGCCCAGTTTATTGATGACATACCATTCGGGATGTTTTTGTTTAAGTTGCCCGGAAGGATTGATTAAAGTCCACATCCAGGCATGGACGTTCATATCTAAGTTCTGTGCTATGGGCAGTATGGTTTTAAGAACATCACAGGGTTGTTCAGCGAGAAGTTGATTTTGAAAAAGCGCATGCCCGCCGGTGTAAACCTGGACCAACAAGTTGTTTAGTCCGGCCTTTTTTAATTTTTCAAGATGACGCTGCCATTCTTGCTGCGAATATCTACAATCTGGATGAAGCCAAACCCAATACTCAAAATCGTCCTTTTTAGAGATGGCTTCCAACTGTGAAAAAGGGCTGGCCCAGATACCAGCCATGGCTATTATGAAAGAACGTCTTTTCATGAACTTCCTTGCAATTTTACTCTTTGGGCCAGATAAGTTCTCCCTGCTTGTTGATGTAGCCTACTTTCCCATTGATGCGCACATTAGCCAGACCATTTTTAAAAGGTCGGCACGCTTCAAACGATTTGGCAATGGCCCGTTTGCCTGTTTTGTCAATAAAAAACCATTCTCTACCCATATTCACCGGCGCCAATCCTTCCGAAAAAGACAGTGCGTAATCAAATTGAGCCGGAATCACGAACTTGCCGTTTTTGTTAATAAATCCCCATTCTTTGCCCAATCGCACAGCGGCCAGGCCTTCTGAAAAATTGGAAGCATTGTCAAACTGAGGCTCAATGACAATTTTGCCCGTGGTATCCATAAAACCAATCAAACCGCCATCCTGAAAACGAGCCAGGCCTTCCGAAAAGGTGCTTAAACCCTGGTAAGAAGTTTTAATTACCGCTTCGCCCTGATGATTAATAAAATTTCTCTGTACATGAAGAGGAATCAAATAGAGCAATTTCTTTGTGTAGCTGACCGAAGCCAGCCCTTCGGAAAAAGTGTAGGCAAAGGTATAAGCCGGCGGGATAACCACTTCATTTTTTTTGTTGATGTAGCCAAAACCGCGATTAATCCACATGAACAGTAATTTTTCGCCCATTTTTACCGGCGCCAGTCCTTCTTTAAAAGACAGCGCTTTGGTGTACATAAAAGGGATTACCAGCGAATCCTGATGATCAATAAAACCCCAGAATTTTCCTTTGCGAACGGCTGCCAGTCCTTCGGAAAAATCAAGCGCTTCATCGTATTTGGCAGGAATCACGATATTACCATTAAGATCAATAAAGCCCCATTTATCGACCTTTCTGAACCGGGCCAGGCCTTCATGAAAATGGCCGCATTCATGAAAGCGTGGTTCGATGACCACTTCACCTCTGGCATTAATAAAGCCATGTTTGCCATCCTGAATAATCAGGAAACGGTCTGCCGGTTGTTCCTGAGCAAAAAGTAAAACAGTTAAAATTAAACTGATCAAAATTCCACGCATTTTAAACCTCTCTGTAAGTTGCACCTTGTTCTACGCAAAACATTCTAATTAAAACACATTTTTAAGCAGATGGTTCATTTTTTACGGTTGCCTTTTGCCGCATTCTCTTTACTGCATTGCACAATATGTATTAATTCACTTTGCAATTAAGGCATTTAAGATGCACACAAATTGATTTCATTTCAAACTAATTTTCCAGCATTTGCTGTCCTGCCGGATGCACCAGGCTGAGTTGCCGTTTTTACTGAGAAAACGCGCTTCAAATAAATTGCCGGTGGTTTCCAGGACAGGCGGCCAATTGTAATCTTTAAAGGAATGGGGCTTTAATCTCAGCTCCTCTATGGTGGATGCAAATTTTCCGTGATCGATGTAATATTGTTTTTGCGCATAGTAAATCTGGTACAAAGCCCATTTTACATCCTCATCATTATTCCAGATAAAATTATCCTGTCCCTGTCCGGCAATTTTATCGGAAAATTGTACAAAGCCCCACAACTCCGGATAGTGCATGGAAATCAGTCCCTGTGGCGACCAGACCCAATTGTCCTCCGGATAGGGCTTTCCTGTTTTGGGATTAATCTCTTTGACGTACTTGCCATTTTCAACTTTAACTTTCCATTCCACTCTGGAAAAGTTGACCCGCCACTGGTCGCCTGGTAAAGGCGGAGCCGGTTTATGGGCGCACTCTTTTAAAACCGACCAAGGAATGGCCACTTCTACCTGCCAGCCTTTGTCCACATCAGAAGGATCATTGAGTGTTCCGTTGACCCAAACACCATGTTGAATGCCTTTAATATCCCAGGCATTTACAGCCCCGTTTTCATCCCGGTAAGGACGAATAAGCAACAAATCCCAGATGGTATTCAAAGCATTCATTTCATATTCGTAATATTCATGGGCATCGCCATCAGGGTCGATGAAAATCTCGAAATCGTTGTCGTAAAAAATGACGGTATCGCGTTGTTTGAGTTTGGCCCAAACGTGCGGTTCTTCTAATTCGGCGGCCACGTAAAAATACTGGTCGTCCCACAACATTTTGGCTCTGGTTTTAAAGCGCGGCTTCGGTTTTAAAGGACCTTCAATGTCCACAAAATAATCGGTCCAGGGGGCTTTTTGCCAGTCGCTTTCATCTATTTTACCATCAACCTGAATAGGCTGAGAAGCCCGGTAGCAAATGTATTTTTTAGGTTGAAACGGGATTTGCGGTGTTGGAAAATTTTCCTGCGCGCCCGTCTGAGTAAAAATCAGAGCCATGAAGCAAAACAGCAAAATCTTTTTCATGAGAACCATCTCCTATTCAAATTTTTCCCAAAAATGAAGCTGGTAATTAAACTCCCATTTTTGCCCTTTCTTTAAAACAACCGGTTTGGTTTCGATTTCCAGATTCAACTGCTTTTGTTCTGGTACCCACCAGGTACGAAGTTTTTCAACCTTTTCAGGGTCGTAGGTTTCGATCAACCTGAAATTCTGTTGATGATTAAAGAAAGCGTGTTTTCCGCCTGCTGCTGCGTCCAACAACAATTTGGTGTCTGGGCCATTATTCTGCCACAGGTCGCGATTGTAACGCTTCCACTGATTATTGAACCAGACGTAAGCGCCAAGCTGTTGCTCATCGTGCATATTTGTGTGTACATTGAATTCCGGATGGATAACCAGCTGGTAGGTAGCCGGTTTAGCGGCGGTGAGCACAAAATACGTGTTAAATCGGATTATTTCAGGATTTTTTGCGTCAAAGGCAAGGAACGCTGGTACAGAGAACCGTTTTCCAGTTTGCGTTGTAATGTTAATTGATTGTTGCTTTTACTTATTTTCCATGGTCCGACAAACTGTTTGTGTTCCATCTTTTCGCCGAACCATTCTTCAAATGTACCGTAACGGAAATTAGCTTCGTAAGCTAAAAGGAAGTTGATTTGACGCGGTTTGTAAAGCAGTTCGATTATCCGCCCGTTCTGGCGGTCAAAAACCAGACGCCAGAATTGATTTTCCAGCGCACTGATCGGCAGGCCTTTTTGATATTGTTCCTGCAAAATCGTTTTAAATTCACTCCAGCGTGTGCGCTCATCGGGCATGGTGAGCTTATGCTTTTCAGCCAGAGCTATGTAACGATCCACGGCGTTCTGGTAAGGTTCGGGGTAAACCCGTTTTAAACGATCACCATCCACTTTAAATTCAGCGCCCGCTTCCAGAAGAGTGCGCCAGGCGCTTAAAGAAATTTTTTCAACACGCTGGCGAATGGTTTCATTCTCAGCCATGTTCAGGGCTTTTTCAAAGATGGACAACAATTTTAAGGCCACTTCACGATCCAGGCCTAACTGCCGCGGTGTGGCAAAACAGGCCGGATGAATCCCCTTTTGTTCGGCATTTTGATGGATGAATTCAAGATATTCAATCACCGCAGGCGCTGCTTTGCCATAGTGCAAGCGGCAAAAGTCCAGCGCTTCCTGCCAGCTATCCCGTTCGGGATTCCACAAGCAGCGGGCAATAACGTAAACCCGTAAATCGCTTAAATCACCGGACGTGCTGCCACCATGGGCCTGAGCAAAAACACCTTTAACCCCATGATGCGCGTAATAGTTGAAAGTAGGACCAATAGCCTTTAAACTGGGAAACGGCAGGTCAAAGTAACGAAAATCCGTCATGTAGGTCCAGATAAAAAGTTGATCGGTTTTTTCTGACCAGCCGTTTAAATCCTTCAAAAAGCCCTGATTGCGCTGACAATTGGGATCGTTGATGGCATGGACGCGGCAATCTTCAATATCAGCCAGTTGAATTTGCACATTGTCGGCTGGTTTCAAATGTTTGGGCGGCATGCGCGTATATCAGTAAGACAAAGTGCCAATTTTCTTATCCGGGTAGATTTGTTTGACGCGACGGGCAATTTCGTTTACAAATCGCAAACGAGCGCCCATGGGCAGCCTTCTCGTTGATTAATAGCTTCACACGAATCACAGCGACAGTAGGCGTCGTTGTCATTTTGACTAACCGAATAGTTGGCGTATTCGGGATGTGCTTTAATTTCATCCAGCACCGCTTTGGTCACAATATCCATCACCTCCGGATTGCTGACGCAGGGTTCCGGCCCTCCGCCCCACATGTCTAATACGCGTTTTCCGTTAATCAAAGCAAAATACTCAGGATGTGTTTTTCCGTATTTTTTGACAGGAATCTGTCGATGGAACGAATGATTGATTAAACGCTGGCGGGTGGTAAAACCTAAACTGTCTTCTTCGGTCACCGTATTAATGCGCAGACGGGCGGCAAAACGAGGGTTTTGCTTCACTTCACCATAAAATGGCCAGCGAAAAATGAAAACGGGTTTGTAGCTAAAAACTTCCTGAGGCAAACGAACCTGATCTCCATTTCCAGGGAAATAAGTATGATTGGCCGTCAGGAAACGAACCCCGAAATAGCACTCAAAGAATTCGTAAACGCCATAAAGGCTGCCACGCGGTCGTCCGCCCACAATAGCCAGGCTATTTTCAGTAATTTTGATCGTAAAACCTTCCTCGCCCAAATCGTTTTTTTCAGGATCCAGGCCTTTGTCGCTTAGCTTTTCCGAGTAGCCAATAAAGACATTACCTTGAGCCGAAGGCTGGTCAATCACAATGGGCAGCCGGAGGCCGGTCGTTTGTTCAAACAAATTGCGGAACTCTTTGGCAGCGTATTGTTCGGCGGGGATGGCTTCCCTAGAGACCACAATGCTCCAGTCAGTTATTTGCCGGACGGGCAGTTTTTTTTGACAGTTGCAGAGGAAAAGTAGCAGGCCAATCAGCAAAAGCAGGGCCAACTTTTTCATTTTGACTCCTTTTGTTTTTTCGAAAGATTAACATACTTAAATAAAAAACGCATCCTCCACGAAAATGATGGATGCGCTTGAGAATTAACGCTCTAATTCATTCCAGATCAAAGCGGCCGAACCTAAAATGGCGGCATCGCTCTCCGGCAAACCGGAAGGCAATATTTTGACTTTATTTTTGTAAATAGAGAGAAGATTTTTTTCCATGTGTTTTTTAGTGGGAATGAAAATAAAATCACCAGCAGCAGCTAATCCGCCAAATAAAATGATGGCTTCCGGGCTAAAATAAGCCACGGCATCGGCTAAGGCTTCGCCTAATATGCGCCCGGTGTATTCAAAACTTTTCAATGCAATGGGATCGCCCTTCAGGGCGGCATCATAAACCATTTTAGAAGTCAAATCATTAAATGGAATATTTTGCAGGCTACTTTGCTCATCCAGTCCGTTGTCATTGGCTAACATTTCAAAAACGGTGCGTCGCAGGCCATTTGCCGAAACGTACGTTTCCAGGCAGCCGCGTCTGCCACAACCACACAAGCGTCCGTTCTTTTCAACAATTACATGTCCCATTTCACCAGCGAAACCATCATGCCCGTAAACCAGTTCTCCATTAACAATAATGCCACTG
>JAGHBR010000338.1 GCA_021160885.1 Caldisericaceae bacterium | reverse complement strand
TTATTATACCATAGCGCAGAATAAACAAACCATCGGGGATAAGGAGAATAAGCACTACCTATTTTAACACTCCAGCTCGAGATGTCCGCTTTTCTGAACACCTTGGCCAAAAAATCCTGCTTATCTGGCAACAGATATTGATAATTGGTTTCCAGGCCTAAAATAAGTGGATGTAAAGTCCCAAACTGTTTTGACAAGCCAAAAGCAAAATCATGAAAACGCTGGTAAGAACGATAAATCATTAATTTAAAAACTGGTTCTTCAGCCCAGTCATCAAGATAACTAAAATGATATTTGCAGGTTATGCTGCTTTTAAATTCATTGGTAAAAAAATAACGCCAGATCGTAGAAAAGTAATATCGCTTTCCATAGTAATACCCATCATATTTTCTGACCAATGGGCTATCATAAACTTAAAACCATTGATATTCATACCCGCCATAAACAATGCTTTTTAAGCGAGAAAAATTTAACATCAATTGAGGTCGAATATCCATCCCCCTGGTTCTGGCATTTCTATCTTCCGTGCTTGTAGATGAGGTGAATAAAAATTCTCCACGATAGCGATGAATTACCGGACTGGTGCCATCCGGTTGCTTTACAATTTTTATGATGTCCAGAATATCATAAGGTTTTACAGAAAGGCCCAACATAATGGCCGGAGTTAATTGCACAGCAAGACTCAGATCTAATTTTATTTTACGTCTAATAATCTCGGGCATGGAATATACATCTTTCAGGCCTCTGTAAATTTGATAATCAAGCCCCACCCCCCACCAGACTTTTTTAAATATCTGATGACTAAAAGCCACGTTCACTTTTGGCCCAATGTAAGAGAAATCTCCTTCAACAGAATCACAGGGAACGAACGGATCAGCTGCATAAGGTTCAATTTCAATCGCCTTATTCACCCGATCCAGATAATCCATATTGTATTGCATTACTCCATAAAATGCCTGTGTAGCCGAAACGTGCTTTAAACCAGTAAAACGCACTAAATTCTTTTGCTCGCCATAAGCATCCCAGGTTCTTCTTAAATTTCCCCAGGAGTTTTGACTATTGATGGAAATTGTCATCCAGTTAAGCGAATCGGCAGCCTCTAACCAGGATGAATTGCCGCTGCAATGGTACAAATTAATTTCATTAATTTTCCAGGGAAAAGCGATTTCAAAATTATTAAGAGGTATCTGATAGATATTTCCGGAATTTACCGGTAACGCGAAAAAGCAAACGATAGTCAATAATACTAATAAATAAATTACTTTTTTCATTGTCTAATACCCTGGTGTCGGATGATCTAAAATAATAAAATCCAGACTACTATTATTAGTATCAAAACCTGGATGTCTTCTTTGTACAGATTTACCGCTATATTTACTCATGCCAACCCCGGCAAACCCCGCGTCAACACGCCTTGTTAATTCTTTAAGAGAATTCGGATTGGAGCTATACTCAACTCCATCAATAACTGTATTTATAGGAATATGATAATATTGATATCCAGTTTCCGAGACTTCTCCCGGATAAAAATCGCTTCCATCAGCTAAAATGACAAAATTATGCGAAAGATTAATCATAAAATCGGTTGAATTTTCCGGAATGACATTCACTACATTGGGGGCTGGATTATCAATTTCAGCGCCGTAAGGATTGTAGAACTCCCAATCTGCATCCGATAAATCTAAAGCTGTGTCAATATATTGTGAATGATCCACAGCATCCTGCGCGACAACAACATATTCATGCGGGCCCAGGGGATATTCCCGGCCGACTTTGGGTTCCCCAGGGAATTGATAAATATAAATTACCTGAACATAGTCCACAGAATCCTGATCCGGTTTATGTTTTTGCAATCCCCTGCACAGAATGAGTCCGTCCAGGTAAACGGTTGTATCACTGTTATTGTACAATTCAACGAATTGATCATAAAAATAAAAGGCTTTGTTCACCGGTCCACAATAATAAATTTCATTAATTACCAGGCTGGAATTCAGGGATACATTGGCTTTGAGTGTGTCTACCATTGTAGACATTAAATCTATTAATTTGCTGGCTATAATAGTTACGGTATCCATTGTTTGCGTAGTCTTAATTTTTACGGCCAGTTTCTTTTCAATCGTAATGATGTAACGACCTAATAGTAAGTTTTTAAATTCAACAACCCCCTGGCTATCGGAATAGGCCACATATTCTAACGGTTTCCCGGAATTATCAAAATAACTCTGGGATTTAAGAATGGCTTTGGCATCTATCACTGGCGCATAGCCAATCTCGGGATTCTCTTTTATTAAACCACTTTGATCGACTACAATCAATTGTAATGTAAATTCACCGTCAATCTGAGATGAAGGACTTTTTGCACATTGAAAAAGCATAATAATTACAAAAAATAATGTTAAAATCTTTTTCATCTTTTCATCTCTAAATAACAAACCAAGGTTTACTTTTTAAACAGATCACCTAATTTAGAACTAAAAGCAATGCCCCAGAACATTTCAGGATTCCGCGCGGAATAATTATCGTTTCGTGTCTTGTAATAAGCCATATCGTTAAAGATATTTTCCACAAAAAGAGAGACTTCCGCTCCCTTGAACAAAGACTTACTAACAACAATACTAAAAAGCCACTTATCATTTGGTTTAGACTTATCGACTGTTGTATTTAACTCGCTAAAAGAACGATCCAATTTCATTAATTCAGATGTTTTTGGATCGATGGGAATCAACTTGCCGTCCTTGTAATAACCAATAGCAGAAGTTGTGGCATTACCAATGCTCAAATATCGATCCCACAATACCTGCTGAGCTCTGAAGGTTAACCAGATGCCCAGACTTCGAGCAATATAATCTATTTTGTAATTGATGATTGTCTTCTGTCGCCAACCGGTTGTTGGTTTGTAGTATGGAACAATTTGCATATCTTCTGGCACAACCCAGCCTGTTGATAGCGTGTCTCCTGCAGAATAGGACCTACTGGAAGTCGAAAAACTCGGCACATCTTCTTTACCCGATCGAGTAAAGGTGTAAGCCGCGCTAATGAAAAACCGCATATTTAATTTGGGGATACGGTGTGTTCTCAATAAAAATTCGAAACCACTGGAATTAATCCAACTTATGTTTCTGGCAATTTTGTACCCCGAACTGGCCACTAATACTTTTTCTAAAACCGTTTTAGTTGAGGGATCTGGCCAGTCAGGCCATTCGTAACGATAATAAATTAAAGGATAACCAAAACTGGAAGGTATATCGTTAACTTTTTGTAAAAAACCGTTTAAAGTTATAGCAAAATGGCCAATTCGCTGATCAAGCCCGATTTCATATTTTGTACTTTGATAACCTTTTAAATTTTTATTATTACGGTCATAAACATAGGTAGAAATAAGCGGAATCACTAAGGTCGTGTCTCGACCATCAGCCAATGTTTTGTGAATGTAACCAATATCATTAACATCGAGGTAGAATTTTTCAGGATAAAGCATGGACAGAGCTGGCGCCTTAGAAGACTTGCTAAAAGTCAAACGAAAGTGTGTATTATTGGTAATATTTAATTTTATTCCAATACGCGGATTTAGGAAAGTACCCTGTCTGGCTTTGAACATATCTTTACCGCTAAAAATATTTAAAGGAGAAAATGTAATCGGATTATAACTATCAATTCTCAGGCCCAGCGAAACGGTTGTGGGAAACAACAAGCGAGTGGTAATACGG
>JAGHBR010000385.1 GCA_021160885.1 Caldisericaceae bacterium | reverse complement strand
GGCCTCTACTTCGCTTTTTTGCCGTACACTTCGACTTCGATGTAATGATTTAGGTCGTTGTTGTTATTGCCATTGGAGTAACAACGGACGTAGCGTCCCTGAACGCCTTTGGCGTCAATCAGCTTGCCTTCTGCGGTTTCAATGTAATTCTTGTCCTTGCCTACGCCCAGGCCTGAAGAGTTGTCATGGTCGTTGTTGAAAATGGTGGTCACGCCATTGACAAAATCCTTGTCATTAGAGACCTGAACGATCACATCAAAATAAACGCGTGGTTGTTTGTGAAAGTGCCAGAGCAGCACAGCGTAAATATTGTACACATCGCCCAGATCGATGGTCACATGCTGGGTAAAGGGCCCCAGTTCCACGTAGTGTCCGTCGCCGGCTTCCTTGTCTCCATCGGTAATCATTTCAATTTCACCGATAATGGGTTCTTCATCACTGCAGGAAACGGGTTTGTGCAAAGCAACGTTTTTAGTCCCGGCCGGAGCCAGAAATGGCGGACGCGGTTTGCCCAGCGGCTTTTCCAGATTGGGGACATTCAGGTTTTGCGGCGTACCGATGAACATGGGCTTGGGCAGCTTGATGTCGATGGGCGCCAGTTTTTGCGTCTGGTCTTTTTGAACCGTTGTTTTGCTTTTTTGTCCGAAAAGCGGCAGCGCAGCCAATGTCAGGATGAGTAATAAACGAATCATGATTTTATTTCTCCTCGATTTTTATTTTTTGATTGAGTGAAAAATAGCGAAAATAAAAGACAACGGCAATCAAAAATAACAGCAGCATGACGTAGCGATGAATGCCGATTAAATTTCCGATGCCGCTGGATGAAAACAGCGGAAACAGGCTGAGGATGATGGCTCCAATGCCGATCAGACTCAGCAGAAAAAAGGACCAGAAAAATAGTTTGTCCATGGTGGGCTGATGGCTACGGATGGTTGTCCAGCCTTGTTTGAAAATCTGCCAGTCTTTTTCAATAAAGGCCTGCCTTTTGACCGAAGCAAAAATCCAGAAAGTAAAGGCGATCAAAAAGAAGGGAGCCAGAAGAACGTGCAATACCAGAATGAAACCACTCATATGGTGTCCGGTCAGCAATTCCGGTAAAAAGCCGCTGAGGCCCAGCAGAACAAACAACAAAGCACTCCAGGCAAATGAAAACATGCGTAGTTGTTTTAGGAAGCCGGGTCTGTCGGCTTTTAAATTCTGAAGAAGTTGATTTTTAAGCTGATTTAATGAATGCTGTTTTCTGTTTTTCCAGTACAGAACAATAGTAACAAGCAAAACTATGAGTACACTGATTCGAAACATGGCTTAATCCTGTTGCTGATTTAATTGGTTTATCAGATAATTGATGCCCTTGAAAAAGTAAAGAACAAAT
Source organism: Caldisericaceae bacterium (assembly GCA_021160885.1). Lineage (GTDB taxonomy): Bacteria > Calditrichota > Calditrichia > Calditrichales > Calditrichaceae > Caldithrix. Next base: position 6,342 of record JAGHBR010000385.1, on the reverse strand, counting down.
ACCGCCAACAGCAGCAAATAGAATAAAACGACTACGATTTTGAGTAAAGGCCGGAACAGAAAGGTAGATGAAAACAAATTAGCGGTCGCCTGATTAATCTTCATGAAACGATTGCCGGGTAACAGAGAAGCCTGCACGTCACTTAAAATTGTTTCGTTGCGGATTTTACTGTTGAAAAAGGGCGCGGAAAGAGAATGGCAATCGGTGCAGCCATTGGCGCCCAGCGCCTGTGCCGCAGGACGAACATCGTGGGCCAGCGGCCATAGGTATGGTTCCGGTACATCGGTTTGCTGCACGGTTAACTGTTTTTGTGAGTTCAGGAAAAAGCGATTTGTTCCGGCTACCAAAACTACCTGTTGTTGCGGGAAAATCTGCGCCAGAGTGTCCAGGGAGGTCGTTAAAAGAGAATCGTTAAGCAGGGGCCAGTCTTCGGTGGGGAGAGAATCGCCCCGGGCAATCAATGGGCTAATCACTTCGTCAACCTGTTCCAGAGGAATTGGGCTTAATGAATCATTTCGGACAATAGCCCAGAGAACCGGCCAGGCCATGTAGTTTGGTGCAATTTTGCCCTGTGCATTTCGGGCAAAGACGGGCGCCTGGATGTGGGGCAGGGCCGTTGCTTCACGATGGGCGTATTTAGTGCCCAGTTCGTGAGCCAGGGAGGTGTGTGCCAGGTAGCTGGTGTTTAACGGCTGCGGACCGGAATGACAGGTGGTACAGGCCACCTTTTCCAGATGGACGGGAGGCAGGCCTTTGTGCTGCGGTTTCGGAGCGCCAAAGCGCCCGCTATTCAAATGGCAATTCTCGCAGGAATTTTCGTTTTCGGCCAGACCGCGGTCTATTTGATGATCCAGTTTATTCTGGTGGCATTCCACACAATGCAAACCGGCTTTAAGATGCACATCATCGTAGAGCGCTTCAGTTTGTCGCTGGTTATTCTCAAATTTTTGCGAATGGCAGAAATAACAACGGTCATTGGGGATTTTACGTGTTAAAACAAGATCCACCTGACCTTTTTTGTCAAAGCGCCGGGCGTCGTACGTTACGGTTGGTGGTTGCTTGCGCGGTTCGTCCGGAGCAACGCCCCAATAAAGGTCAAAGTTGTCGGGCATGTTACGGGCGCTGCCTTCAACGCGGGCCAGATCAGTGGAGGCGGTGGCGGCCCAGCGGAAATTCTGGCGTTTCATCTGGTCAACATATTCGGCGGCATCGTACAACGGGCTGGCATCGTGACAGGCAAAACAATTGACTTCGGCCTGTCCTGAAACCTGCCAGCGCCAGTAATTTTTTAGCGTCTGTAGACTGGTATCGGCTGCCACACCTCCGCCGGGCATGTACCCGCCAAAGCGGCTCGTAAAATGTAAAGCCGTGATACCCAGATCCTGCGGATTAAAAACGCCCGGCCAGGAGCGGTAGCTCAACGGAATTTGAATAAGAGCGTGGCGATTCAACCAGATGAAAGGCGGGCCCTGGCGACCAGCGTCAACGGCAGAATCAGCGGCGTTAAAGTGCCAGCCGCGACTGATGACCGCATAGTTATGGCAGGGGCCGCAGGTTTTTTGCGTAGAAAAGGGCAGCAGAGGATGCTCATCCGGGTAAATGACCGAGCTGTCCTGGTCGAGCAGCTTAATGTGATGAATGGGCGTAGCGCGGTTGCCATCGGGTTGATCGCCCAACAGGGGCACCTGCAAAGAATCGGCAGCCTGTAAAAGATAAACACCTGTTAAAAGCAGAAGAAAAAATTTCATCTTACTCCTTGCTTAAATTTTAAACTCATCGGGTCGGTAATAAATCTTGCGTCCGGAAGCAACGGCCTCATTAACTTTCAGTACCGTTACTGCTGTTTCGTAACCGACTTCCACTGGACAGTTCAATTTTTCCTTGCCACGAATGGCATTAAAGAAATTTTCCAGATGTGGTTTGTGGTACGGATCGCGCATGACCACCGGCAACTCGTACCTGGGCGGGGCTAGGGTTTCACGCACATCCAGCAAGGCGCCGGCGGCTGGTTTGGGCGCTTCTTCTTTGGGCGGCTTTAGATAGCCAAGTTCCACAAAACGGTCCCAGGGCGGCGCCATTTGTTCGCGGTAAAGACCGGCCCGGCCGCCGGATTCAGAAATTTGCAGTGTGCCCTGATCGCCCATAAAAGCTTCGAAATAGCCCAGGTTGCTGTTGGTGGTAATGGTCTGGTAAAAAGCTCGTACAGTGCCGTACTTTGTCTGGTAAACAAAGGTGGCCAGAACGGTGTCGTACCATTCATGGGTGCTGGGATCGTAGTAATCGGTGCCGCCATTAGCCATTACCGATTTTGGCACGGATTCCAGGAACCAGTTGTAGATGTCCAGCTGATGGGAACCTAAATCGACAATCGGCCCGCCGCCCAAGCCTTTGTACCAGCGCCAGTTGCGGAACTGATGCATGTTCTCAAAGCCGTACTGCCGTAAAATGTGCTCCGGAATGGCGTATTTTTCCGGCCAGGCCAGGTCGGGTTGTACGGAACGGTTCCATTGACCGTTAACGGTAGTGATGCGGCCCAATAACTGCGCTTCTTTAATTAGTTTAAAGAAACTGAAGCGGTAGCGCGGATTGCTGCGACGCTGGTGTCCGATTTGCACCAGCTTGCCGGTACGTCGTTGCGCTTCGACGATTTTTCGTGCGCCTTCAAGAGTGTTGGACATCTCTTTTTCGCAATAGACGTGTAAACCGGCTTCCATGCAAGCTACGGCATGGGGCGCATGCCAGAAATCCGGCGTGGCTACAATGGCGGCGTCTAAATCTTTTTCTTTGGCCAGCATTTCGCGGTAATCAATGTAACCGCGCACGTCATGACGGTATTTTTTTAACAAACGAACGGCGCGTCTCAAATTGTACTTTTCCCAGATGTCGACCACGGCCTTAAAACGGATGCCGGGAATTTTTAGCATGGAGTTCATCAGCACACTGCCTTCGGCGCCTGCACCGATGAGCACCACGTTCAGGTCGTTGCTGTCGTTAGCCCGCGCTCTGGTCATCACCATGGGCGCAAAAATCAGACCGGCACCGGCCGCAGCGCTTTTCTTTAAAAACTGGCGACGATTCAAGCTGTTGTCCGTGTTTTCTTTGAAACTCATGTGAACCCTTACCTTGGTTGTACCTTGTTTCTGTTCAATTTTTTTCACTGATTTACACTGATTAAGCATCACTGCAACGAATATCAAAGTGACAAAGTTTTGCACATTGATTTTCAGGATTTGCCTGATTAACTGGATTTAAGTCATTTCGTTTAACGCTAATCCTGCTGAACAAGGTTCTGATTCCTGTGCTTCTTAAATTAGGTCGTCGCGTCACCGCGATCCAGCCCATTAGACAAAGAAACCTCAAATGACCTTACACACGCCTTAACCCTTAACTCTTACACCCTTATACTCTTATACTCTGAACTATCTGTGGCGTGCACTACCGATTGACCAGTGCCTCAATCCAGCTTCAAAATCTGAATATTGCGAAACCAGATGGGATGGCCATGGTCCTGTAAGCCAATGTGGCCTTCTCGTGGCATGTCTTTGTACGCCGTGTTGAACTTGTTGGGCGTGCCGTCCGGATTTTTGTGGACTTCCGTCCAGCGATTCAAATCCATGTCAATAATGGGCTGACCATTGAGCACCACATTAATCTTATTGTCCTTGCAGAAAATGGTGTAGCGGTTCCATTCACCCGGTCTTTTGACTGCGTTTACCTTTGGTTCCAGACAATCAAAAATAGCGCCGCAATCGTGCTTGTCCGGCGGACATTTGCCGTAAGAATCCAGAATCTGTACCTCAATGGCGGTGTGCAACCAGTGCTCAATGCTGCCGGTGCGCAAAAAGACCCCGCTGTTGGTTTCCGGCGCCAGCTTAAATTCCAGATCGAGCACAAAATTGCCATAGCGTTCTTTGGTCCAGATATCGCCGCCGCCCAGACGAGTGAGATGACCTTCCGTAAATTGCCAGCTGCCCGGCTTCATCACTGCGTTGCTTAAATCTTTTTTGAACAGTGGTTGCCAACGTGGTGGAAAGTATTTTACCGCCTGTTCATTGAAAAACTGAATGCATTGCTTGATTTCCGGGATGGAAGACGTCCAGTGGTATTCGTATTCAATTGAAAAAACGCCGCTGAATTTCTGTTCGGCTAAAAATTTCAGGATTTGTTCCATCTGGTTGATACCGCTTCCCCAGGGCACGTCATGGGCTTCTTTGTTGCCAAATTCATTTAAATCTTTTAAATGGAAACAGATCAGGCGTTCTTTGACCAGCTTAAGCGCTTCCAGCGCATTAATGCCCGAACGCGGCCAGTGACCGGTGTCGGCGCACAGCCCCAGATATTTACTACGACCTTTCAGCGCTTTTAAGGCTGTTTCGGGGTTCCAGTAGTGCGATGGTTTGGGATGGTTGTGGATGGCTACCTTGATCCGGTACTCCTGAGCCAGTTTGTCCACCAGAGCCAGGGCCTCTTCTGGCGGCTCGGAAACGATGGTTTCGATGCCCATTTTTTTGGCAAATTCAAATACCTTGCGATTGGCCGCTTCATCATTGTTCAATGTTACCACACCGTAATTGACCAGCCGCAGCCCGCGTTCCTGTAACCAGCGTTGCGCCAACTTCAGATATTCGTCCGGTAACTGGTGGTCAAATTTCAAATCAGGAAATTTGGAACTGAAGGTTTGTCCGGGAAAGGCTTCCACCCAGGAGACGCCTAATTCTGCCGCTTTGTCCAGCGCTTCTTCAAAGGTGTATTTGTGAAAGGTCCATAATTGAACGGACAGTCTCCAGGGCTGAACCGCATCGGTTGCCGGATGACTGGTGACCGGCAGAGAGGGCTGCTGCGCGCTTAAAAGACCAAACATGAGTAAAATCCCCGTCATGATTCGCATTTTTTTCTCCTAATTATTATTGTCACTTTCGTACCCGTTAAAGGATCATTCTTCAGGCACAAGCTAAAGCCTTGTGCTAGCCTATTTTAAAATTTACAAAGCGTCCTTTTTTAACGCTCTGACCTGCGGCCAGAGTGTTAAGGCTTTAATTCTTCAATAAAAATATTTCGGTATTCCACCCGGTCGGTGTGGTTTTGCAGACCAATAAAACCTTTACGCCGTTTGAGTCCCGGGTGTGTGCTTTCCAGATGCATGAAATTGATTAGATTGGCCTTATTAATCAACTGGCCGTTTAATTCTACCGTGACTTTGGGACCCAGACAGATAATCACCATTTTTTGCCATTGACCGGCTGCTTTGGTAACCCGTTTGGACGGCGCCTGTACCCCGTAAATGCTGCCCGTGTATTGCCATGGTTTTAAATGAGCGTACTGTTCTGCGTAATCATCCAGCACCTGAATTTCCATGCCGGTGTAGGCCGGATCGCCTTGCTGCGGTGCCCGGATGAACACTCCACTGTTACCGCCAGGCGGCACTCTGAATTCCAGCGTTAATTTAAAATCGGAAAATTCACGTTTAGTGGAAAGCCAGCTGCCACCTTTGCCGGTGGTAAACAGGATGCCATTTTCAACGCCCCAGGAATCGGGCCTATTGCCGACCACCTGCCAGCCGTCTAAATTCTGGCCGTTAAAGAGCGGTCCTTTGTACAGTTCTGGTTCATCAGGCAGTTCACGGATGAAGATGTTCTTGAAATAGAGCGGTGAATTATGGGCCTGCAATTCAATTGGCCCTTCCCTGTAAAGGGGTTTTTCCCGTTCCCAGTAATTTTCCAGAACCACGTTGTTGACCACCAATACGTCGTTTAAATAGACCGTAACCCGCTCGCCTTTCATGATAATGCGGAAGCGATTCCACTGGCCAATGGGACGATCGGCTACCGTTAGCGGCTGGCTGGGATGATGCTGGTTGTTGTACAGACCGCCGGAGCCAATGTGCCACTGGTTAGGATCCCAGATTTGCACCTGCGGACAACCGCGCAGGTAAATGCCGCTGTCGCCGTTTTTTTCGATTTTCCAGTCAATTAGCAATTCAAAATTGCGAAATGAGCGTTTTGTTTGCAGGCTTAGATAGCCCTGACCGTCGAACATCAGGATGCCGTTTTTGACCTGCCAGTGTTTACGCATTTCGCCATCGGCCGCGCGCTGCAGGCTGTCCACTTTTTGTGGCGGTAATGTTCGTTTTTGAACAGGATTGACAGCCACGGCCTGCCAGCCGCTTAAGTCTTTTCCGTTAAACAGAGCAATAAAACCATCCGGCGGCTGGTTCAGGCGGCGCAATTCATTAATGGATTGAATGACTTCTGGTGCTGCCTTGCCGGAAATTAAAGCCAGCCAATATTCCTGCGTTTCTTCATCCAGATCTTTGATTTTTTCCTGAAAAATCCGTTGCAGGGC
>JAGHBR010000383.1 GCA_021160885.1 Caldisericaceae bacterium | reverse complement strand
TTCAATCTGTTCGGGAATATGACCGCTGGCCCGGGGAGAAATGTCCGGCCGTACAACATTGAGCATGTCCATATCTTCAAAATAGCTGCGTGTGTAACGTTCGGCGATTTCCATTGGTTCTAATTTTTCAATTCTGGCCTGGCGGGCAATTTTGTCCTCGCCCTCATCAGCGTCCGAAACCAGATGGCCGACATCAGTGATATTTTGCACATAACGCACGCGGTAGCCTAAAAATCGTAAATAGCGGACAATCACATCAAAGCTGATGTAACTTTTAGCGTGACCTAAGTGGGCATGACCGTAAACCGTAGGCCCGCAAACATAAATGCCAACAAAACTGGGTGTAATAGGTTCAAATTTTTCTTTTTTGCGCGTTAATGTATTGTAAACGTGCAATTCTTTCATTTCGTAGATTCCTCTTAAATGGCTGGAAGCTTTGGCTTTTTGATAGCTTCTTCGACAATCATTTCTACTAGGGCATTGTAATTAATGCCGGCATGAGCGCAGGCCATGGGCAATAGACTGGTATCGGTTAAGCCCGGTAAGGTATTGACTTCCAGAATGTAAGGTTCATTGTTCGGTGAAAGCCGCAAATCTACTCTTGAATAGCCCTGACAGCCAAGTACATTGTGCGCCTTCAGGGAAATTTTCTGAACAAATCGCGTAGTTTCTTCATCAAGTTTTGCAGGAACCTGGTAATGGCTCATGCCCTTTGTGTATTTACATTCGTAATCATAGATGCCATGTTTGGGCTTGATTTCAACCACAGGAAAGACGCGATTGCCGATAATACCCACTGTAATCTCACGACCTGGAATGAATTCTTCGATAATAACTTTGGGACTTAAGGTAAAAGCATGATCAATGGCTTCATGCAATTCCTGCTGGTTGTGCACAATTTTCAATCCAATAGTCGAGCCCTGATTATTGGGCTTGACCACCTGCGGAAAGTCAATCTTTTTTAATTTCTTGCGTGAGGCATCGGGTCTTTCTAAAATAATTGCCTTGGGGGTTGGCAATTTGGCGTTTTTAAAATAATTTTTACTGATATCCTTTTCCATGGCTAACAAGGAAGCCACGCGTCCGGAACCGGTGTAGGGAATTTCAGCCGCATCTAACATGCCTTGAACAACACCGTTCTCGCCTTTACCGCCATGCAAAGCGTTAAAAACCAGATCTGGCTTCAGGCGTTTGACAATCAGTAAGTTTTTTAAGTACATGCTGCCGCGGTGTAAGGGAAGCAGATCGATGTCCGGGTATTGAATGCCAATCCAATGACGATCTGTTTTGTTCAGTTTCGTCTGTTCTTCTTTAGTGGCCACCGGATCAATTTTAATGACCTGATGCCCGTTTCCTTCTAACGCTTTGGCTACTTTGTCACCAGTTACCAGGGAAACATCGCGTTCTGTTGAGTCGCCACCCATCAAGACAATAATTTTCATAATTCCAATGCCTGTTTTATGAATTGTTCAACTTTTTGTTTGCCAATAACCGAAAGCACAATGGTTAAATCGGGCCCGTGTGTTTCACCTGTAATCGCCGCCCGAATCGGCATCCACAGGTTTTTCCCTTTTTGGCCGGTCTGTTTTTGGACCTGTTTAATGATTGATCCAAACGTTTCGACAGAAAGTTCGGTAATTTCTCTTAATGCTGCAAGCAAATTTTTAAGGATTTCTTTACTTTCCGGCTTTTTTAACCATTCAATAGCTTCTGCATCAAATTGTAATTTCTTTTTAAAGAATACAGTGGTTTTTTCGGGCAATTGATCAAAACGGTTCAAACCCGGTCGAACGGCTTTTAAAATCAGTTGATTTTTTTGCTCATCGCCGCTGTCTAATCCCAGCTTTTTTAACCATTCCTGACCAATCTTCAGGTATTCCTGCTCATCAATATTGCGAATGTAATGGCCGTTCATCCATTCCAACTTTTTTAAATCGAAAACGGCTCCGGCTTTGTTGACGCGTTCCAGCGAAAAATATTCGATGAGTTCTTCCAATGAAAATATCTCCTGGTCGTCGCCTTTGTTCCAGCCCAGAAGAGCCACAAAATTTACCAGCGCCTGCGGTAAAAATCCTTTAGCCCGATAGTCTTCTACCGCCACATCTCCCTGTCTTTTACTCAATTTAGTACGGTCCGGATTTAAAAGCAGCGGCAGATGGGCAAATTGAGGCAATTCCCAGCCAAAGGCCTGATACAATAAAATGTGTTTAGGCGTGCTGGGTAGCCATTCTTCACCGCGAATGACGTGACTGATCTTCATTAGATGATCATCCACCACATTGGCTAAATGATAGGTTGGGTAGCCATCGCTTTTAAGCAAAATTTGGTCATCAATCACATTGTTCTCAAAACTCACCGTGCCGCGGATTAAATCTTCCACAATGGTAGTACCATTGCGCGGAACTTTTAAACGAATCACGTGCGTCTCGTTTTTCATGCGTTCTAAAGCCTGTTCCTTAGGAATATTTCGACAGTGTCCATCGTACATGATGGGCAGGTTTTTTTGGGCCTGCTCTTCGCGCATGGCGCTAAGTCTTTCTTCACTGCAAAAGCAAGGGTAAGCCGCATCTTTTTCCAGTAATATTTGTACATGCTGACTGTAAATTTCCATGCGTTCTGACTGAAAATAGGGACCATACGGGCCACCTTTTTCCGGCCCTTCGTCATAATCCAATCCTGCCCATTGCAATGTTTCGAGTAGATTTTCTACGGCTCCGGGCACGTATCGGTTGCGGTCAGTATCTTCTATTCTTAAAACAAACTGGCCTTTGTTGTGTCTTGCGAATAAGTAGTTGTAAAGGGCTGTCCTTAAACTGCCAACGTGTACATATCCGGTGGGACTTGGTGCAAAACGGACGCGAACATCAACCATCGATTTTCCCTTCGCTTGATGGTACCTGTTTTCTTTTAATAATAATTCGGTAAAGGACGAGGAAAATAATTAATAATACGCTCAGGATCAAAACAATTTTATTGTACTGCTTTAGCCAATAAGTGATTTTCCCCCAGTTGGTGCCTAAAAGGTAGCCTCCGTAAATAAGCAGGCCGTTCCAGACGGCTGCACTTAAGAAAGAGAGTAGCAGAACCAAAATCCAGCGCATGGCAAAAAAACCGGCAAACAAAGAAATAACGCTGCGTGTACCGCTTAAAAAGCGATTAGCGGCAATGACCCAATAACCGTAATTAGCAAACCATTTTCGTACTTTGTCAGATTTTTCTACGCTAAAGAATTTTTGAACGACTTTTGATTTTAAAACGCGTGTACCTATAAATAAGCCAATCAGGTACATGGTAAAAAAGCCGATAACGCTGCCAATGGTGGTCGAGATGTAAACGCCCCAAAAATTGAGCTTTCCTGTTGAAACGAGGTAAGCGCCAAAGACGGTAACGGTGTCACCAGGAATAGGAGGAAAAACATTTTCCACAAAGGCGCTTACAAATAAAAGCAAATAAGCCAGCCAGGGATTTAACTGATTAAAAAAATCGTTGATAGATTCTAACATGTTAAATTTCTTCGCTTTTTTGAATCATAGCAATAACCTGAATCCTTTTGATTCCGGACAGGCTCTCCGTCCAGTAATTTTTAACAGTAAAATTTTGAGGGCTGATGAACAACAGGTCAGCAATTTGTTGGGCAAAATCCTTTAAAACGCCTGGTTTTAATTCCAGGTCGCCTTCAAAAGTACAATCGATATTAACTATTGAATAGTTATGATAATAGAGTTTCAGTTCAATTTGCTTTAGTTTGTCAACCGGAGAAAGGATGCTGAATTCAGGCCGTAAATCATTTAGCCCGGCTGCGCCCAATAAAGCATCGACCACGGCGCTGCAAAGGGCAGCAAACGTGGTCGATGACAAATCTCTGCTATTCTGGTTGACATAAGCCAGACCAATTCCAGCTCTCAAAACAATTCCGTTCTCCTAAAAGATTAACATGGCATCGCCATAGCTGTAAAAACGATATTTTTCTTTAATGGCTTCTTCGTAAGCCTTGAGAACAAAATCTTTACCGGCAAAGGCAGCTACCAGTAAGACCAGCGTGGATGCCGGTAAATGAAAATTGGTGATAATGGAATCCACAATTTTAAACTGGTAAGGCGGATAAATAAATTTATCGGTCCAGCCGGAGCTGGCTTTTACCAGATTATCTGCATTGGCCACTGTTTCCAGAGTGCGAACTGTAGTGGTACCAACGGCAATAACCCGGCCGCCGTTTAGTTTAGCTTCGTTGATATCGTGAGCAGCTTCTTCAGGGACTTCATAATATTCGGAGTCCATGTTATGGCGGGTAACATCTTCCACTTTAATGGGCCGAAAGGTACCCAGACCGACATGCAAGACTATGGGCACAATTTTAACGCCTTTAGCCCGTATTTTACCTAACAATTCTTCCGTAAAATGCAATCCGGCAGTGGGAGCTGCAACAGCGCCAATTTTTTTAGCG
>JAGHBR010000357.1 GCA_021160885.1 Caldisericaceae bacterium | reverse complement strand
ACAACCCGCACCTAATTTTGCCTGGTTTTGTGGAAGCAAGCCTGGCGCTGACTTATGGCCTGACATGGAAAACGATTACGCTGCAACCCGGATTGCAAATCGAAAATTTATTCAATAAACACTACAGTGTGCTGCCTGGTTATCCTTTACCCGGGCGCTATTTTAATCTGAATCTAAATCTAAAATTCAATCAACCAAATTATGGAGGTAGCAAATGAAGCGAATGTTTCTTTTTTTAATTTCAGGTTTAATCTTATTTTCATGTGAAAAAGATCCGACTGGCGCCAGCAAAGAAAAACAGGTTCAATCGATTGGGGCCTTTATTGTGAATGAAGGCAATTTTGGCAAAAGCAATGGATCGCTCTCTTTTTACAGTTATGCCGATCAGACCGTTCAAAATGAAATTTTTAAAAGCGTGAACAAACGTCCACTGGGCGATACACCCAATAGCATGACGATTCACGATTCGCTGGGTTTCATTGTGGTGAACAATTCTAATACCATCGAAGTCGTTAGCCTAAAAACCTGGAAAAGCAAGAAAACCATCGTTCTGGAAGGCGGCCCCAGTCCCCGCCATCTGGCAGTTGTTTCAGATGACAAGGCTTATGTTTCGAACCTGTTCGCCAACAATGTAGCCGTAATTGATTTAAAATCGCTTAGTTTAAGCGGTAAAACTATTGCGGTGGGCGCCAATCCGGAAGAAATTGCGGTTGCTAGTGGCAAGGCCTTTGTGTTGAACAGTGGTTTTGGCGCGGCCAACACGATTTCGGTAATTGATGTGGCTCAGGACAAGGTGGTCAAAACTATTACCGTGGCCGACAATCCTACCAGCGTTATCCTTGATGATGACGATGAATTGAATGTGTTGTGCACCGGGCGTTGGCCGGCCTGGGGCGACAGTACCGACCAGGGAACAAATGGCGCTGTTATTGTAATTGATCCGCAATCACTGACTGTGGTAGATTCTACTGCAATTGAAGGCCATCCTTCAGAAATTACCTATGCCGGCGATGATGTAGCTTATTTTTTGTTGAATGGCAGCGTAGTCAAATTTTCAACCAGTGAAAACAAGGTTATTAACCAGGCTTTCATCGGCGGTTTTTTCTACAGTGTTGAAGCCGATCCCATTGCCCGTTTGCTTTTTGTACTGGATGCCAAAGACTACCAAAGCGCCGGTCAATTGCAGATTTACGATTTTAATGGTAATTTGCAAAAATCTTTTACTGTCGGAATTATTCCTGGAGCGGTGACTTTTGTTTACGAATAAAAAATGGTTTTTACTTTTTTGGCTGATTGTTTTGGGCCTGGCAGGTTGTGCTAAACAGCCTGCCAACTTTCACAAAAAACAGATTAATCGGGTAATCAGCCTTTCTCCCCACATTACCGAAATCTTGTACGCGCTTAATCAGCAGGACAAGGTTATTGCCGTTTCTGATTTTTGTTCTTACCCGCCTGAGGTAGAGCAAAAAGAACGGGTTGGCGGCTTGCTTAATCCCAATCTGGAAAAAATTTTGCTTCTGCGGCCCGATGTGTTGCTTGGCACTCCGGCTCATGCTTCATTAGGATCGAAATTAAAAGCGCAACAAATCCCGGTGATTCTTTTACCTAATGACCGTTTGGAGGACATCTTTTTTACCATCGATTCCATTGGCCGCCTGTTAGATTGCCGGCCGCAGGCGAAAAAGTTAGTGCAAAGTATTAAGGATAGCCTGAATTACTACCATTCAGTGGCACAGCAAAGCATTCATTATTCGCCTACAGCGGCTTTAATTATTGGGCGTGACGCTGGCTCGGTGCGGCATTTGACTGTGGCCGGACCACACACTTTTTTAGATTCACTCTGGACCATGTTAGGGGGGCAAAACATTTTTTCTGATTTAAAGGTTAAGTATTCCCAGGTGGGGCAGGAAAGTTTTTTGCTACGCAAACCACAGGTCATTATTGAATTTAAATTTAAGGAACCATGGTCGGCGCAAAAGGACAGCCTGAATCGTTTGGAGTGGCAACCGCTCAAGGGAATTCCGGCTATAAAACAGGGCAACATTTTTGTGTTGACCGGCGACCACACCTTAATCCCCGGCCCGCGCATTTACCGTTTAGCAAGGGACTATTTGCAGATTTTTAAAAAATTAAACGGGAACGAATGAACGGTTTTGTTAGCAGATTACAAAGCAAAATCTGTGAAAAAAGCGTATTCGTTTGTTTCTATCTGATTACGCGGATTGACGGAAGAACCTTATTTTGCAAAGTCTTTTTGCAGGACGTAATTTGTTAATGATATTCAAGAGGATTAATCGCAATGCTTACAATACTTTATATCAACTGTTGGAGATTCTTCTTTTATTCAAATGAAGGCGATGAACCGATTCATATTCATTGTCAAAAAGAAGAAAAATGGGAAAATTTTCAAAAAAGGAAATTATCATAAAACCATTTCACCAGATAGAAGATATCCAGTTCATTAATGATCTGTTTAAAATTAAAATAGACGGGAAAGTTTACACTTTTAAACTGTCCGAGATATCAAAGAAACGGGCACAAGCATCGCCTTCTGAAAGAGAGAACTTCAAAATATCTCCTTCCGGTTATGGAATTCATTGGCAAACCATTGATGAAGATTTGTCCATTGAGGGTTTATTAGGAATAAAGCATAAACCATCGTTCAGGAAAAGGGCGACTTCTAAATTGTGATGTATTTTATAACGAGTTATGAGGGCACGCTAAAAAAAGAATGAATGGTTAATCGGTTCTGTCTGTCATTTGGAGGAGTCCTGACTGGTCGGTACGACGAAGCGATACCCTGCAAGGCGGTTGTGGCCATTTGGTGTAAGGGATTGCTTCACGACTCCACTTCGTTCCGTCGTTCGCAATGACAGTTACGCTAGAATGTCATTATGATTATACGCTGGCGGCAGAAGTGATCCTTATCATAATAGCAGTGTTCATATAAGGAGGCATTGATTAACAGTTTTATTTCGCTTGATCGCTTGCAATGACTGAGTGAACTAAATCCAGCAATACCAATTCGCTTAAGCACATTTACCATGAAATGTTGGCTTTAACCCAAAATTTGCTTTTTTTAAAACATATCGTATTTTTATAGGTAGCTAAAGTATAATAATTAAGATACCTATAAAATGAATAGCCATTTTCTTAACCGAACTCGTGAACTTAATTTTCTTTTAAATAAGTTCCACTCTACGAAACCGGAACTGCTCATTTTTCGTGGACGGCGGCGAGTGGGTAAAACTTTTATGCTTAAAGAATTTGCCAATCGCGTGAATGGTCTGTACTTAATGGGTACCATCACCTCTCGCACAGAACAATTGACCCGCTTTTCGCAAGCACTGGCCGACTTTTTTCACGATCCATTGTTAGCCGTCCGTTCCTTAGGTTCATGGGATGAATTCTTTTTATATCTTAATCAGAAAATCACCACACGTACAGCAGTCATTATTGATGAGTATTCATATCTGACGGAGTCTTCGCCAGAGCTTAGTTCTATTCTACAAAAATATTGGGACGAGTATTTTAAAGATAATCCTAACCTATTTCTGGTCTTAAATGGCTCGGCTCTTTCCATGATGGAGAGAGAAACCCTAAATGGGCAGTCTCCTTTATATGGTAGGCGTACCAGACAGTGGTTTGTGGAGCCGTTTAATGTGATTGAAAATCACGCCTTTTTTAGAGGAAATGCATTGGTCGAGGCTATTGAGTGGTACGCTATTTCTGGAGGCGTTCCGTTTTATTCTCAGATTCTTTCCCGACACGCATCGCCTTTGCAAGCTATTAAAAAAGAAATTCTAACCTATGGTGAAGCTTTATTTGAAGAAGTGGAATTTCTTTTGCGTGGTGAATTTCGCAATCCGCGAAGTTATTTTCCCATTTTAAAAGCGATCGCCACAGGGAGTCGTAAATTCGGTGAAATATCTTCAAAAACCGGTTATGATCGAGCTAACTTGACAAAATATCTGTCATAGTTAACCAAATTGAAACTGATTCGGCGGGAAGTGCCAGCCACGGAGGCCAATCCGGGCAAATCGAAGAAGGGCTTATTTTTCTTAAATGATTATTTTATGAATTTTTGGTTTCAGTTTGTTTTCCCCTATCAGGTTGAATTGGAGACTGGTCAAACTCAACGTATTTATGAAAAAATTGTAAAACCACGTTTCAATGAATTTGTGGCACAAACCTGTAAACCCATTATTCGACAATTACTTCAATTGGATTTTTTTAATTTGGGTTTTGGCTTCGAAAGGTTGGGGAGTTATTGGGATCGCCATGTTGAAATTGATATTTTTGGGTATACAAACCGTAACCACACCGTAATTGGCGAAATTAAATGGACTAAATCGCCGGTGAGTGAACGGGAAATTCTGGTTTCTCAAGCTAAACATCGTTTTATTGAACCATACTTAAAAAACAACGTTGTTCAGCTTTTCATTTCAAAAAACGGATTTGAAAAAGAGGTTGCTAAAAAATTTCCACAAATTATTTTTATTGATTTACGAGAATGGCGTACTTCTAAAAATAAAAGTGAATAAAAAATTCATTAAATAATTCTATCTTTTAAAATAGTGAATTTATAATCTAAATTAATAACTCTTAAAAATTTTTTGACAAAAAACCAAACCATGAAAACTTTAAATAAAAAATTTTTATTAGCCATCTTTCTTTAAACGTT
>JAGHBR010000007.1 GCA_021160885.1 Caldisericaceae bacterium | reverse complement strand
TAATGGGCTTCCAGATATTCTTTAGTCTGATTGGCTTCTTTGGTGTCCAGCGTCATCGCAAACAGGATGGGCGTTTTAACGTTTTTCAATTCGTCAAACTGTTTTTCCCATTCAATGTAGCCGAGATGAATGTAGTCTTTGTAACGCTCCACAAACTGGGATGACGTCTTTTCGTGCAACTTGGCCCGCGAGGCTTCATCGGGCAAGACGGGCGATTTGACAATGTTTTGTTTGATAGCCTCCACCAGTGGATAATCGCAAATGGTTTGCACGAAAATAGCGCCATTGTTGTGTCTGGGCGTGGCGGTGTTGTCGATTTGCAGGGAAATGCCCTTGCCCTGCTTCAGTTTCAAATGGTTATTAATATCTTCTATGCTTTTAAACCATTGCATATTTTCATCGTGAATATGGTGCGCCTCGTCGTTCATCACCACCAGGTCTTTGATTTTATTACTGCGCAGCACTTTCCCCAGATCCATGCCTTTGGAAGTGTCTGCATCGGTAGGCGGTTTTTTGCCTAAAAATTCCTCTTCCAGTGATTGCTCTCTATCTTCATTTAAATAAACCCGGTGGATATTCGTCAAAAACAGATTACCTTCTTCGGTAATTGGCTTCAATTCATCCTGAATGTGCAATGTAAGATGAAAGTCGTTTTTCCAGTCGCGGTCAATATAGCCGTTTTCAGGAATTAGCGGATCTTCACGAAAAATTTTGAAATCATCAAAATCCTTGCGCAGGCGATTTAATACGATGATATTCGGTGCAATGATAAGAAAATTTCTGGAAAGATCGGATTGCGGTTCATAGAGTTTGTGGAAATAAGACCAGGTAAGCGCGAGACTTAAAACTTTTGTTTTTCCTGTCCCCGTTGCCATTTTAATAACATATCTGGGCCAGTTTTCAGGGAACATGCCTGTGCTGATTCTACCTGACGAATCGAAGCGCATTAGCTCAAATTTGTCTCTGGCTCTGGCGACTTCGTAAAGGTATATAATGGATTCGATGGCTTCGCGTTGGGCAAAATAATATTGGAAAATATAGCCATTTTTCTTATGCCCATCGGGTTTGAACCAGAAATGTAATAATGCTTTTGTCGTATGGCAAGCGCCAGAATAATCGCTTTCCCGCCACTCTTTTACGGCCAGTCGTATTTTATAAACCAGCGGCGGTATCAGTTGTTCGTAGGCTTTTTCCTGTAAATCAGCCTGAGACGGCGCCCAGCGGATATTTGGGTCAAGTATTTGAAATGGATTTTGTGGAAATTGATTCATTTGGTGATTTACCTTTAACCTGTTTAGTTCATAAGATGCCTTAAAATTTTATGCTCGATTTTATTACAATATTACGTCAAAGCTAAGCTACCGCCAAGAAGAAGTATAGAATTGGCGGTCAGCTTGAGCAACTTGTTGAACTAAACCCCGCAAGCGGGGCAATTTTTATTAGGTCATGACATACCGTAAGTTAAAGTACAGCTTACTAAACATTCACTTAACTTTGGAGGTATGTCATGACCCGTTTATTTGATCGCTTTGTCCAGGATATGCAACTTCGGAATTTCTCCGAAAGCACCATCCGTTCTTACACCTATGCCTTAAAACAATTATCAGCCCATTTCAATAAGGAACAGGAATTAATCAATGAACAGGAAATCAAAGATTATTTTCTCTACAACAGAAACGTAAAACACTGGTCCCGAGCGGCTTTCTCTGTTTCCATTAGCGCCATTAAATTTTTCTTCGAAAAAACGCTGCAAAGAAAATGGCAGGTCTTCGGACTGGTTCGTCCACCTCGAGACAAATCCTTACCGGTTATTTTAAGCTTAAAAGAAGTTAATAAAATTTTTTCCTGCATCAAAATGGAACATCACAAAGCCTGCCTGAAAACCATTTATTCTTTGGGACTGAGAATTCAAGAAGGCACGCGTTTAAAGGTCGCTGATATTGATTCAGAACGTATGTTTGTTCATATCCATAAAGGCAAGGGCGCTAAGGATCGTTATATCCCATTACCAAACGCTACAGTTGATTTGTTACGAAAATTCTGGAAAACGCATCGTAATCCGCTGCTGCTGTTCCCGGCGCCGGGCAGAGGCGGAAAGCAAATGCCTACCACCGATAAGCCCATTCCTGTTTCCAGCATTCAAATCGCCTTTAAAGAAGCCTGCCAAAAGGCCAACATCCATAAAAATGTTTCTGTGCATCATCTAAGACATTCCTACGCCGTGCATCTGCTGGAAGCCGGTGTGGATTTCAGATATGTGCAGCAATATCTGGGACATGAAGACCCCAAAACAACGCTTATCTATACCAGATTAATTAATATCGCCTTACCGGATCCTATTGAGGCCATCAATAAATTAATGGATGCCATCCGATGACCATAAACGATATTTTTCGCCAATATGGCCAGAAATATTTAAAATTCTATGGTGCCCGGATGCTGCCTTCGCATAAAAAGTTAATCCATGATTTGGCTCAATGCCGCAGGCCAGCCATGGGAACCATCCACTGGTATTGCGAACATTGCCAAAAAGATCACTTCTCTTATGCCCCATGTAAAAACAGAAGCTGTCCATCCTGTCAGAGCGATCATAATGTAAAATGGCTGATTAAACAGTTCGACCTAAAACTGCCCGTGGAGTATTTTATGGCTACCTTTACGCTTCCTGACAAACTAAGGAAGCTGGCACGCAGTCAACAAAAATTTTTCTACAATCTACTTTTCCAGTCGGCTGCACAGGCCATTTTAAAATTAGCAAAAGATGAAAAATACATGGGCGGGCAGATCGGCATTATTGGCATCCTGCATACCTGGGCCCGCAATCTCACCTTTCATCCACACGTGCACTTTCTGATTCCTGGTCTGGCCGTTTCAGACGATCAAAAGAAGATCGTCTTTAGCAAAGAACATTTTCTGGTTTATGCGCCGAATCTATCGAAAATATTTCGTGCTATTTTTGTCAAAGGCCTGCGCCAGTCGAACATAACGGGCATCGATTTTAATACGCTATTTGAAACCGATTGGGTGGTTGATGTGCGATCCGTTGGCAGCGGACAAAAGGCTATTGAATATACGGCCAAATATGTGTTTAAAACGGCTATTTCAAATCAGAATGTTTTAAGTTGTAAAAACGGTATGGTTACCTTCCGTTATCAGGATTATCAAAGCAAAGAGATGAAAACAATGCGCTTGCCGGCTTTTGAATTTATGCGCCGTTTCCTGCAGCATGTTTTGCCTAAAGGATTTCAAAAGGTTCGTTATTACGGAATTTTGCATCCCAAACGGCGTTTGCTATTTAACATTGTACGATTATTACTGCATGCGACGTTTAGTCCGCCCGAAAAATACAAAAATTACCAGTCGGGCTGTCCATGCCCGGTGTGCGGGGAAAAAATGATTTTCATCGAACGATTAAGGGCGCCGCCAATGGAGGTTTATTGGTCTTAAAAGAATTTATTCGATTTTTTTTAATTCCGATTAAGGTTAAGGGAAACGTATGTCCAAAAGGTAAGAATGGACAAAAATTATGAAAAGAATATGTGTTTAATGATGTTAGAGTTTTTGACTATTAAAAATTATTTTATCTTTTCAGGAAAAACCGAGTCATTTCAGTCTATCTATCCACTTGATTAAAGAAAAAGCAAAATCCATAGGCAGGGGCTAAGTCCAACAAGGGCTTGTCGTAGCGTAAGCGAAGATCCCGACTTGTCGGGGCAGCCGGACGCTAATTTAAAATGTGAGCCTGCGGCTATTTATTGAATGGCGTCCGGTGCGAAGCCTATTCGTTTTATGTTTCAGTCTGTACAGCAATTACCAAAATCGGAAGCAAAGTTAATTTTTTCGCCACCGAATTGCACCGATTTTGTTGATGGATACTAACATCTATGCCAGACACAGACTACCCATCTTTG
>JAGHBR010000166.1 GCA_021160885.1 Caldisericaceae bacterium | reverse complement strand
TACAAACGTACTTATTGTAGTATATTTTCGGAAAAATCTGTTCAAGATGGGTTAAATAAACGATTACAAATCATGCGCAATGTGGTAAACTACTTCAACGGCAAATACGATGCCCGCATTCCGATTACTTCGCAGGATTAAATTGGTGATTTGGGAATAGTTTTTAACAATATGTCCAGCGCCTTTCAAAAATATTTACACGATCTTGAAAACCACGATCGTATGAGGCGGGAGCTGATTGCCAATTTTTCACATGATCTGCGCAGTCCGTTGGCCTCAGCACGTGGTTGCATCGAAACAGTCATGATCAAAGATCAGGCACTTTTTAAAAAGGAGCGGAAAAAATTTCTGAGAATCATTCACAAAAATATCGTTCATCTGAACGACCTGGTCAATGCTTTGTTTGAACTGGCCAAGTTTGATGCCAAAAAGATTGAACCGACCATAGAACCATTTTCCATTGCTGAATTAGCTCAGGACATTGTTCTAAAATTCCAACCGCAGGCAGAAGCGTTGGGCGTTAATTTTAATATCACGTTTTCCCCAAAATATACCACTTGTCAATGGTGATATTGGCATGATCGAACGCGCCATTTCGAATTTAATTCAAAATGCTTTGAAATTCAGCGGCAAAGGTTCAACAGTAGCGCTGGAAATTGAAAAGAAGCAAGATACAGTAGAAGTAAAGGTAATGGACAATGGGCCTGGCATTTCCGAAAAAGGATCTGCTTTACATTTTTGAGCGTTTTTATAGAGTTGACAAAAGACGAAACCGTGCTTCCGAAGGCAGTGGTCTTGGGCTGGCTATTGTTAAAAAAATTGTAGAAGCACACGAACAACAAATTTCGGTTCAAAGTGATACGCAAAGCGGTACTATATTTAGTTTTCAATTACCGGTCTGGAAGAAGGAAATAGCTTCTTCAACAAAAAAACACCAGCCAAACAAAAATAGTCTTTCTTAAACAGAAATATTCTGCACATTTCGAATAATAGATTTAGGGAACAATGACAAGTAACCAAAAATCGTTATAATAATCCATATTCTTTTACAACACCATTGAATGCTTAACTTAGCACATCACATCAACCTAAAAGCAAACTTTCCTGGTAAACGGAGAACATATGTTTGTAAAATGGATTGCTTTCCAGTAATTCTTGATGGGTCGCTGCACCAATTAACAGGCCGTCTTTTAATACAAAAATATTATCGTAAAATTCCATATTGCTTAAACGGTGGGTTATATTAATGACCGTCCTGTTGGCAAAGTGTGCGTAAATATTTATTAGAATCTCGTTTTCTGTTTCCACATCCAGATTTGCAGTTACTTCATCCATTATGAGAATCGAGCTGTTTTTGAGTAAAACCTGGGCCAGTGCCAGACGTTGAGCTTGGCCACCGCTCAAGCGTTGGCCGTGCTCACCTATCTGGTAAGAGAGAATCTCTGCGGGAGTAGATGACAATTCGTCTAATTTGACGATTTTTAAAATTTCCAGAAATTGGTCTTCTGTACCGTCTGGTTTGATTAATCGTAAATTTTCAGCCACACTGCCAGTGAATAAATGAAAAGCCTGCGCTGCGTAAGCAATATTTTCCCGAACATCGTTCTGCTTAAAGGATCTAAGCTCAATATCATTAAGTCGAATGTGTCCCTGCTGGTAATCGTACAAACGAATTAAGAGTCTGGCTAAAGTGGATTTTCCCGAGCCACTGGGACCGACAATTGCCACTTTAGCGCCTGGCTTAATTTCCATTGCAAGATTTTGCAACACAGCTTGTTCAGTTGGGGCGTAGTAAAAGGAAAGGTCTTTGATGTCAATTTTAATTTGTGAATCGGTTGGAAAAGTTTGTGGAACTGAAGGATCGGCCAGGACAGGTGGCTGGTCGATAATCTCAAATAGACGTTGCCCGGCGGCTTTATTTTCTTCCAGATACTGGGCCATGGGTGGTAGGGGCAAAACGCCTTCAAAGGCCGCCATAATGCCCAGTACCAAAACAGCCAAATAAATACCATTAAAGCTTCCGGCTTCGATTTTTTGAATCCCAAGGATTAAGGTAATAGTTACCGCACCAAACAGGAGCAATGTAACAAACCCCTGATGTAATGCTTCGATGCTTAACATGCGCTTTTGTAAAGTGGTCAATTGCTGGTTCAAATCACGGATTTTTTGTTGCTGAGCCACTGTTTGTCGATTAATGACTAATTCAGAAAGCCCATTAAGCTGATCTAGCAAAACGACATTTAATTCGCTTTTTAGTAAGGTAATCTTTTTGCCCAGGCCCTGACTTAACTGAATGCTCAGATAAGGGATAATTGTACCGGCCAGCAGGTAAAAAACTAAAAAAATAAGTGCGAATTCCAGTCCAAAAGACCAGAGCAGAGCAAACATCAGCAGACCACTTAAAAAAGCCATAGCAGGTGGCGCCATTACACGGACAAAGAAATTTTCCAGATTCTGGATGTCTGCTACAATCCGTTGTAGTAAGTCTGCGCTCTTTAAACGGCCCAGGCGGGCCGGCACTAATGGTTCCATGGCCTGGTAAAAGCGTACGCGAAAGTGGTTGAGTAAACGAAAGGTGGTATCATGGCTCACAAGCCTTTCCAGATAGCGGAAAACACCACGACTGATGCCAAAGAAACGCACGCCAACAATGGCCACCTGAAGTTCAGCGATAGATGGATGAAGCGCCGCCATTGAAATAATGAAGGCTGAAGCCATCATCAAACCAATACCTGTGCCAATAGTGAGTACACCTAAAACGACAGATAAAGCGATCCATTTGCGATAGGGAAGTGTCAGTTTCAACAGGCGAATGATTGTGCTCATCTAGTTCCCCTTCCCAAATTATTTAACATCCGGTGGAGATATCTTCCTGGTTGAAGCAGTTCCTCATAAGAACCGGAATCGATTAACCTGCCGTTTTGCAAGGCCAGAATGGTGTCGGCAGATTTTAAAGTACTCAGTCGGTGAGCAATAATGATTTGAGTGGTTTCTTTGGGCAACTGATTAATGATTTCAATGATTTCTCTGTCCAACTGGGGATCAAGGTTAGCTGTGGGTTCATCCAGTAGAATGATCGGCGCATTTTTTAAAAATGCACGAGCCAATGCCAAACGCTGGGCCTGCCCGCCGCTTAAGCGGATACCCCTTTCCCCCACAATGGTCTGGTAGCCCTCAGGCAATTGTTCGATAAAGGTATGAAGGCGTGCTTTTTGACAGGCCCGTTCAATTTCCTTTTGTGTGGCATACGGCTTTACCAGACGCAGATTAGCTTCGATGGTGTCGTGAAATAGGTATGCTTTTTGTGGCACCCAACTGATCATTTGGAACCATGACTCTTCAGGCCAGCACTGTAGATTCCGGCCATCTATTAAAATTTTCCCTTCTGTGGGGGTAATGAATCTTAAAATTAAATTAAACAGCGTAGATTTTCCTGAACCGCTTGTTCCAATTATTACGTATTTTTTGCCATATTGAATCGAAAAATTGATGTTCTTAAGAGCCGTATTTTGACTACCCGGATAGGTAAAGGAAACCTGGTTGAACGTAATGGAACTAAATGAATTTGGCGTCTCTTTAATTTGGTCGACTGCTGTAGTTCTGAATGGAAAATTAAAAATTTCAAATATTCGTTGAGCGGCTTCAAAACCTTCCATGCCAGCGTGAAAACTGGCGCCCAGTTGTCGCATGGGCTGGTAAAATTCAGGTGCTAATATGAGAATAAAAAGCGCCTGTGAAAAGGGGAGCTTAGCGTAAAGTAAACGCAGACCAATTTCTACGGCAATTACCGCCGTACTTATGGTGGCGGCCATTTCGAGTACTAAGGCCGATAAGAAAGCAATACGCAAAACAGAAATGGTGGTCTGACGAAATTGTTCGCTTAATGTTTTAATTCTGGTTAGCTGTGAATGGCTACGGTTTAAGATTTTTAACGTGGTCAACCCTTCAATCATATCTAACAAGTAGGCACTTAAAAAAGAAAGGGTTTTCCACTGACGTTGAGTGGCGCGTTTGGCCAGGCCGCCGATTAAAATCATAAAAATTGGGATGATAGGTGCCGTAAACAGAAATACAGTGCCCGACAACAGATCAATCGGAAAAACAAAAATCAGGATCAGCAAAGGGATTGCTGCTGCATTAAAAAGCTGGGGCAGGTAGGAACGAAAGTAGGCGTCCAATGCTTCAATACCCTGCTGTAAAGTGTTGGTTAGTTCGCCGCGCTTCTCAAGGCTTAGATAAACAGGGCTTGTCTTGTGTAACTGATTGACTAAGCGATTGCGTAAATCAAATCGGATGCGGGAACTAAGCTGAATGGCGAAATGGTTACTGATCCATTGACTCAAGAATCGTCCCAGAACCAGCAACACAAACACAAAAACGGCAGGCAAAAGACTTTCTAACGATTGTTTTTTTAAGAAGCTTAGATCAATAATTCTGCTTAAGTAATGGGCCTGAAAAATAATGGCTATGGCAGTAAGTAGAGCAAAAAAAATGGTTAGAAAAAAAGTTCCTTTTAAATCTTTAATTAATTTAAATAGTCGGCTGTCTAAATTCATAATATTATTTCTTTATTAAATGCATTATTAAAAAGGTAGTGAATTTTTTTAAAAGAAAAAAGGCTGCGGTGAATCCGCAGCCTGATTCTTGACTTAGTAGGTGAGCTTTGATTTATGTGAAACTCGTTGCCGGAAAATGTAATAAGTCCAGGCCTGATAGGCCAGTACAATCGGCACAAAAATCAAAGCTACAATGCTCATGATTTTTAAAGTGTAAGGCGAAGAAGAGGCATTGTAAATGGTTAAGCTCCACTCTGCGTTTAAGGAAGACGGCAGAACGTTGGGAAACATGGACATGAAAATAGTGATTGTCGTGAAAACAATGGTCAAGCCATTCATAACAAAAGCCCAACCCATTTTGCCGTTTTTGATAAAAACATAGGTGAAAATTAAGGCTAAAATGGTAAAAATTGGCACAATACCCGGATTTAAGCCTAATTTAAAAAACAGATCTGTTTTTAAATAACCAAAGATTGTGAACAAAACGAAAACAATGGCTGTGGGGATCCAAAGTTTAGCAGACAAGGCTTTGGCCTTTTCTTCTACCTCACCTTCAGTTTTCAACGAGAGGAAAAGCGCCCCATGAAGTAAAAAGATGAAAAGTGTACCCAAACCTCCGAGCAGGGCAAATGGATTAAGCAGGTTAAAAAAGCCCCCAACGTAGTTCATGTTTTGATCAATCGGCACACCAACCCAAATATTGGTCATGGCCACACCCCACAAAAGAGCTGGAATAAAACTACCGATGGCCAGCATCCAATCCCAGAAATTACGCCACTTGGGATTTTCATCTTTGCTGCGGAATTCGAAGGATACTCCGCGAACAATCAGGCCCAACAACATTAAAATCAAGGCAAGATAAAATCCGCTAAACAAGGTGGCGTACCAGTTGGGGAATGCCGCAAACATGGCTCCGCCTGCAGTTAACAACCACACTTCGTTACCATCCCAAAAGGTGCCCACTGAATTAATAATGACGCGACGTTCTTGATCGCTTTTTCCTAAAAAGGGAACCAACATTCCTACCCCGTAATCAAATCCTTCTAAAAAGAAGTATCCAATAAAGAGGACGGCAATCAAAATGAACCATAATGTATTTAAAAATTCCATAACTTACCTCCTCTCAAATTAATGCAATTGATCTGCAGCCTTGGTTCCGGCTACAGCGTATTTTTTTAACAG
>JAGHBR010000243.1 GCA_021160885.1 Caldisericaceae bacterium | reverse complement strand
TTCAAAGACTATTGTTTTATCTATGGCTCTATTTTTTATTAATCGCATAAAAATCGAAAAAACAAAACTATGCTTAAATATATCGTTTTAAGTTTAACCCCATGCAACAGCCTGCTGTGCGGGAATGACATTCTTAATGATTTTTTCAAAGGTTTCGATTTCAATCTGCCAGTAATTCGTCTTTGTGCTGCATGATCAATTCCAGACAGGCGTCATGGTCATTCGGAACCTCACCATTTAAAATGGCCTCCAGAATAAATTTTTTAATTTTGCCCACCTTCGGCCCAGGTTTCAGGTTAAAAAGCTGCATGATTTCATTACCGTCAATAGGCGGTTTAAAATTGCGAATGCGGTCGCGTTCTTCGACTTCGGCAATACGTTTTAAAACGATTTCGTAATTTTCTAAGTAGCGTTTTACTTTTTTTTCGATCTTAGACGTAATGTCGGCCCGGCACAAAATCATTAAATCGTCCAGCTCATCGCCGGCCAGATAAATCAATCGCCGGATGGCCGAATCAGTCACTTCTTCACTGACCAGAGCCATGGGCCGCAAGTGCAGGCGCACCAGCTTACAAACATAATCCACAATTTCAGTGGAATATTTAAAGCGGCGCAAAATCCGCCTTGCCATGCGCTCGCCGACTACCTCATGACCATGGAAGGTCCAGCCGCTTTCTTCATCAAAGCGTTTGGTGGGCGGTTTACCTATGTCGTGCAACAAGGCAGCCAGTCTTAGCTCCAGTTTGTCGCTTTTGGCAGCCACGTTGTCCAGCACCTGCAAGGTATGGTAGAAAACATCCTTGTGATGGAAACCTTTACGTTGTTCCACGCCCTTTAGCGCTACAAATTCCGGGAAAAAGACTTGTAGTAAGCCGCTTTTGTCCAAA
Organism: Caldisericaceae bacterium; assembly: GCA_021160885.1. Lineage (GTDB taxonomy): Bacteria > Calditrichota > Calditrichia > Calditrichales > Calditrichaceae > Caldithrix. The sequence continues at coordinate 11,581 of JAGHBR010000243.1, read as the reverse complement.
AGCAACATGCCGCGCGATGGCTTTTCGGTGAGTAAAATCTTGTTAAATTCATCGGTAATGCGTTCCTGCGAAATGATTTTTAAACGTTGCGCGTTGGCCTGAATGGCTTTAAAGGTGCGCTCTTCAATTTTGAACTGTAACTGACTGGCAAAGCGAATGGCGCGCAGCATGCGCAATGGATCATCGGAAAAGGTCTGTACCGGATCAAGCGGTGTGCGAATGATGCCGTCTTTTAGATCCTGCTGACCCTGATAAACATCAATAATTTTACCAAAGTTTTCAGGCGAAATGTCCATGGCCAGCGTGTTGATGGTAAAATCACGACGGCTTAAATCTGAGTACAAATCGGCCTGCCTGGTAAGCGGCTTGCGGGAATCGGCGCTGTATGATTCTTCCCGCGCGTTGACAAATTCTAATTGAAAACCATAGTAACGCGTCATAAAGGTGCCGAAGCGTGGGTAGCGCACAATGGTTTTTAAGTGCAAATCTTTTTTTAGCTGGTCGGCAAAGCGCATGGCATCGCCAACGACCACAAAGTCGATGTCTTTCACTTTTTTGCCCAACAGCAAGTCGCGCACATAGCCGCCTACTACATAAATCTGATAGCCACACTTTTGCGCGCTGTGGTAAATTTTCTTAAATAATTCTTCGTGCGTCATTTAAAATTCCGATTTTTTTATTGTTATTAATAACCAGAGCCGGGTGCAATTTATTTCCGCCTCCGGTCTGGTAATTAAATAAAAAACAAAAAACAATCAAATGGAAGTTAGCGGGTTATTGTTGGATGGCTAAAATTTGATGGTAATTTTTTAAATTGACTAAAATTTCCCGCGCTTTAAGCAATTGTTTGTCTTTTTCCAAGGCCAGTTTGTGACGCCATTTAGAACCGTAATACTTTTCGGCCAGTTCCAGCCGCAACAGCTCTTTGATTTGTTCTTGATTGCGCTCAAATTCCACCTGTTTGTTGGCTTTTAGTTTTTCTTCCAGCTGGTCGATCAAATCGCTGATGCCGGAATCATAAGCTCGTTTTTTGACCAGACGTTTAATCTTTTTCAGCTCCCGTTCACCTTCAAGAGTAAATTGGAAATTCTTCTCTTTCAGAAATTGCTGAAAATTATTAAAAATTTCCGGTGTGATAGCAAATGAAGAATCCGGCCAGTTGGGATTTTGTTGGTGAAACCGCACGGCAAAATCAAACAGCAGATTTTTGCGAATCAATTCAACGACCACTGCGGCCAGCGAATCATTACTCACTTCTACATCGGGTTCAATGCCGCCTTTATCGTGAACTTTTCTTTTGTTTTTAGTGAAAAAAATGTGCGTGCCGGAATCAGATTTGCTTGAATCAAGAACAATTACGCCATCCTTGCCATAATCACGTTTTTGAATGCAGCGTCCGCTGGGAATGTAGTATTTGGCAGTAGTGATTTTTAGTTTGACATCCTGACTTTTATCAATGTTAAAAACTTTTTGCACCAATCCCTTGCCAAAGGTTGGTCGTCCCACGATAACCGCCCGATCTAAATCCTGCAAGGCACCGGCCACAATTTCCGATGCGCTGGCGCTACCGCCGTTTACCAGCACAACCAGCGGAATGTTCGGCAAAAACGGTTCATCCTGGGTGTAAAAACGGTACTCTTTTTCCCGATAACCTTTGGTGTAAACAACCAGCGTGTTTTTAGGAACAAACAGGCTGACAATTTTAACAGCAGATTCCAGCAGGCCGCCCGGATTTCCACGCAGGTCTAAGATTAATCCTTTAAATTGATTGCTTGATTTCAATTTGTACAGCGCCTGTTTCAATTCATCCGGCGCTTTTTCCGTAAAACCTTTTAAGCTTACGTAACCAATGCCGGAGGCAACAAAACCGGCATAGCCCACATCTTCCAGAACAATCTCGGCACGCGTCAACTCGATTTCAAAACTGCGCTCCAAACCAGGACGATGGATGAGAAGCCGGACTTTTGTGCCGACCTTCCCGCGAAGGGTAGAACTAACTTTGTCTAATGGCCAGTCAGAGATATCTTTGCCATCAATTTTTTCAATGATGTCGCCAGCCTGAATGCCGCTTTTGGCAGCTGGTGAGTTCTCTATGGGGGCAATAACGGTTACTTTTTTGTTGCGCAATCCGATCTCCATACCTACGCCGCCATAGCGACCGGTGGTAATCATACGCAGGCGATCCTGCCCCTTACTTTCGATAAAGACTGTGTAAGGATCGAGCTTGTCCAGCATCCCATCAATGGCGCTTTTGAGCAATGGGTAGGGTCGAATTTCATCAACGTAATATCGATTAAGCAGCTCAAATACCTTTTGCAGATGATCCCAGCCTTTTTTTAGTTCCAGATAGTAATCATCATCGTTTTTGGGGGCTTGGGCAACAAGGATTTGAGCGCTGAATACGACAATTAAAACAAGCCAAAGATGGTAACGTAGTCTCTTCATAATTATTCCATGGTTCTTTTGATTAAAATTTTAACTATAATTTGATGAATTTGTTCGACACTCAAATTGGCATCAATCACATAAAAGCGTTTTTTATTTTTTTCGGCCAAAATTTCATATCCTTGAAAAACGCGCTGGTAGAAATCCTGGCCGGCAGCTTCCAGGCGATCCAGTTCACGGCCGCTTTGTGGAATTCTGTCGGCAATTTCTTCTGGCTGCAGGCGCAGGTAAAAGGTCGTTCCGGGCAGCAGACCAAACGTTGCCGCCTGATTAATTTGTTCTACCATTTGCAGATCCAGCCCGCGGCCGTAACCCTGGTAAGCCGTTGTCGAATCCACGTAACGGTCAGCCAAGATAAAGTACCCCTCTTTCAACAAAGGAATGATCTTTTCTTGAACTAATTGTACGCGGGCAGCGCTGTACAAAAAGATTTCACAGCGTTCGGTCATGTTCATGTGTTTTTTGTCCAGCAGAATATCGCGAATTCTTTCAGAAATGACAGTGCCACCGGGTTCGCGAATGGGAAACACGCGATGTCCGCGTTCCTGTAAGTATTTTTCCAATAAGCGAATTTGTGTGGATTTTCCGGAATAATCGAGTCCTTCAAAAGAAATGAAACGTTTATTGTCCATCAAACTTTTTTCCAATCTCCTTTATTAAATCGCCAGATGTTCAAGCCCAGGCGTTCGCTTTCGTCAAAAATCTGAATCAGCCACAAACCGGCCAACCCCATGGAAAAGGTAAAGGTAAGCAAAAAGGCTCCAATAATTTCATTAATAATTACAGCGCCGATGGCCAGCCACATCAACCAGTTCAGGTCAGCACAGCCGCGCAGATTGCCGGAATAAGCCGTGTTAATGGCTTTTGGAATTTGCAAGATGACAAACAATAACATGACGCTTTCACCCATTTCAATGACTTGGATATCCCCGGTAAAAACGGACATCACGTGTCTGGAAAAAATAAACAGCAGTGTGCCAACCAGTACCGCATTAATCCAGGATATCCGGCCTACCATGTGACCGCTTTTTAAAGCTTCTTTGTAGTCTTTGGCGCCGATGCTCTTACCAACCAGAGTCATGCCGGTAATGGAAAAGCCCCAGTTGACCATGGAAAGCACCGATTGAATGCGCACCAAAACCTGATGGGCAGCCAGAGCGGTGACATTGATTTGGGCGGCAAAGAAGCTTAAAATGATCTGTCCCATCGACCAGACTAATTGTTCAATGGTGGTTGGAATTCCCAGCTTAAACAATTTTTTAAAGGTGGCCATCCTGGGTTGTGTAATTTCCATCATGGCCAAAAAGAGGCTTGATTTGTGATTGCGCAAAAAGGTAATTGTGATGATAAAGCCTACTGTTTGTGCAATGCCAACAGCCAGCCCGGCGCCGAATGTTTCTAGGCGCGGAAAAATCCACAAGCCAAAAATAAGGAAAACATCCAAAACTAAATTTAACACATTAACCACCAAGCTGATGGTCATGGTTAGTAAGGTGTCGCCCACACCACGCAAAATTCCAAGGCAGATAAAATTGGTGATGATAATGGGCGCAAACACAGCGACCGTTCTAATGTAGGTAATGGCGTAATGGCGGGCCTGAGTTCCTTCTTCTTTAATCAAAGTCATAAGCAGTGGAACCACAAAATACCAGAACAGCCCAATTAGAACTGACAAAATGATGCCAATAAGAAAAGCCTGGCCTAAAATGTGGTTGGCATTCCACTGGTCGTCGGCGCCCAGATAACGAACAATAATGATGGAACTACCTACAACAAAGGTAAGCAGAATGCTGAATGTTAACACAATAAACTGCTGGGCAATGCCCACACCAGCCAGGGCCAGGGACGAAAGCTGTCCTAAGAAAATGGCTTCAATCAACCAGGTAATCGTCTGTGATGATAAATCAATGACCGCCGGAAAAGACTGCTTGATTACTTGGGTCATTGTTCCGCTTTTTTTCTGTTCGGGCATCGCCTCTCATTCTTTCGATTAAATTAGAGTTCTTCCTTAAAACACACGCTTTAACTCAGCAAAGTTTTTTTGCTCAAATTAAAAAATGTCACACGTGACGCGTTGCTACTAATATTGGCATAACAGACACTCATCAACATTTACAGGCATTTGTTAATCGCAAAATCCAGAAAATAAGAAAATACTCTATGCCTTCTCTGTGACCTTTTTGGTTAATTTTTAATTGTTTAAAAACCTTTGAAAAAATCGTGGATTCACCAAACATGTCATTCCGCACCTGATGCGGAATCTAATATTTACAATAATTTAGAGATTCCCGCCTGCGCGGGAACGACATTCTTAAAGATTTTTTCAAAGGTCTCGTTTATGGTATTGCTGCTTTAGTTTATTGTACAGTCCAGAATTAAAACAGGCCTTTGTCGGCGGCAAACGACCAACAAAGACCTGTTAACTCATTCCTATTGCATGTAATATTCAAGTCCCAGATGAGTAATCTCTTTTTCGCCAGCCATCACACGTAGGGTGTTTTTCAGTTTCATCAACTGAATAAACAGATCGTGTTCCGGGTAAAGATTTGGTGCATGGATTGGGCTCTTGAAATAAAATGACAGCCATTCCTGGATGCCATGGAAATTGGCGCGCTTGGCAAGATCTAAAAATAAAGCAAGATCTAGAACGATAGGCGCCGCTAAAATGCTGTCTCTGCACAAAAAGTCAATTTTGATTTGCATGGGGTAGCCCAGCCAGCCGAAAATATCAATATTGTCCCAGCCTTCTTTGTTGTCTTTTCGAGGCGGGTAGTAGTTGATGCGTACTTTGTGGTAAAGGTCTTTGTATAAATCCGGGTAAAGCTCAGTTTGAAAAATTTGATCCAGTACGGAGAGTTTGCTTTCTTCTTTTGTTTTAAAAGATTCCGGATCGTCTAACACTTCACCGTCACGATTGCCTAAAATATTAGTGGAAAACCAGCCTTCCACGCCCAGCATGCGGGCTTTTAAACCAGGCGCAATGATGGTCTTCATCAGGGTTTGACCGGTTTTAAGATCTTTGCCAGCCAGAGGCACCTGCATTTCTTTGGCAAATTCGTACATGGCCGGAATGTCGGCCGTCAGGTTGGGGGCGCCGTTAGCATAGGGCACGCCTTCGGCAATAGCCGCCCAGGCATAAATCATGCTGGGCGCAATGTCGGGGTGATTTTCTTTCATGGCTTTTTCAAACGCTGCTTTGGATTGATGCACTTCGCTTGGTTTCATGTAGATTTCCGTGCTACCGGTCCAGATCATTACCAGGCGGTCCAGATTGTGCTCTTTTTTAAAATTGCGGATGTCTTCGCGCACCATTTCCATGTACTCATACCAGTTGCTGGCTTTTTTTACATGAGGTCCATCCAGTTTTTTTACATAATTTTTATCAAACACGGCCTTCATGGGTTTAATGGCTTCTAATTCATCTTTAACCTGATCCAGTAATTCTTTATCCAGAACCCCAGCTTTAATGGCCGCTTCGTAAGCATTGTCTTCAAAAATATCCCAGCCGCCAAAATAAAGATCATCCAATTCCGCCAGGCCAATTAAATCCTTGATGAGAGGATTGCGATGTTCGTCACGGCGACCAAGTCGAATGTGCTGCATTTGTGTTAACGAGCCAAAAGGTTTGGCCAGCTTTTTACGAATGGCCAGCACGCCGGCAATAAAAGTGGTGGCCACAGCGCCCATGCCAGGCAACAAAACGCCCACTTTGCCTTTAGCATCACTTATTTTAAGATTCTTCATTTGTTCAATCATAATAGCCTCCTGTTTCAATTCATTGGTTTGTTTTGTCTAATTGATAAACGAAATACAGCCTTTGTATGGCTGTAATATTGGCAAAAATGGCCACAATCCAGATGGCCAGGTCTAACAGGGTAACGGTGTGCATTTGGTTGTTCAGGGAAGGGATTTGAAATAATCCGGTGTTAAACAAAGCCGCAGTGCCAATCAAAAGAACACGTTCCGCTCGTTGCATCCAGCCTACTTTTGCTTCAAACCCTAAGCCTTCAGCCCGCGCACGTACATAGCTTACCATGGTGGAACCACCCAGTGCCACAAATGTCATCACAGAAAGCAGATACGAATCGTGTCGCACGTAGTAAGCTGCAATGCCAAAAAACATGATGACTTCAGAATAACGATCCAGCGATGAATCGAACAAAGCGCCGAATTTAGTCGTCCGGCCGGAAGTACGAGCCAGCTTTCCATCGATCATATCGCACATTCCACCCAACAAAATTAAGGTCCCTGTCCAGTGAATCCATGCCGGATTAATGAACAGCACAACCGTTCCCAGACTGGTGATAACCAATCCCAGAACGGTAAAAAAGTTGGGATTAATGTTCATGCGGACAAAAACATTAATCAACGGATCGAGCAGAGTTCTAAATCCGTTTTCCAGCCAGAGAGGGATCAAACCTCTACTTGTTTTCATTTTTCTTTTCCCTTTTGCTAATTCCTTCAATGATTAAAACAATTTCACCTTTAACCGCTTTTGTTTCCAGATGGTTTTTGAGCTGGCTCAGCGTTCCATGAAAAAATTCTTCAAATTTTTTTGTAAGTTCCCTGGCCATTACGACCCTGCGATCGCCCATAGCCTCCAACAGTTGGCCCACGGTCTTTAGAACGCGATGCGGTGATTCGTAAAGAACAATAGTACGCTCTTCCCAGGCCAATTGTTCAATTCGTGTTTTACGCCCTTTTTTCTGAGGTAAAAAGCCTTCAAACACAAAGCGATGACTGGGCAGACCGGAAGCAATTAAGGCGGTTAAAAAAGCAGCCGGCCCTGGAATGGGTACAATACGAATGCCTTCTTCCATACAGGCGCGAGCCAGGTGGTAACCCGGATCAGAAATGCCCGGCGTGCCTGCATCGGAAATTAAAGCGATGGATTGACCTTCTTTGAGTAAACGAATCAGTCTGGGCGTTTCTTTTTGCAGATTGTAACTATGGTAGCTGCGCATGGGCGTTGAAATCTGGTAATGCTGTAAAAGAATGGAAGATTTACGTGTGTCTTCTGCGGCGATCAAACCTACATTTTTAAGAATATGTACCGCGCGGTACGTTATATCCGCCAGATTGCCAATGGGAGTAGAAACCATGTACAAAACGCCCTTTTCGATGTTTTCCACCTTTAAACGCCCCAATCACGTGAGTACCGGTAATCTTGATTGATGGTACGGTATGAGATTTTTGCGATGACTGGCGGCCTTCTTTTAAACTGGCTGCGCTGCATGCGCAAATAAATATCTTTGATGGTTTCTTCGGAATAGCCTAGTTCCAATAACATTTCCGTGGAATAACGCAGATCGACCATGTAGTACAGCAGGCGATCAATTTCCTGATAGCTGTAACCCAATTCCTGTTCGTCGGTTTGTCCTATCCAAAGATCTGCTGAAGGTGGTTTTTCGATAATTTCGCGTGGTACGCCCAAATATTCAGCCAATTGCCAGATCTGTGACTTGTATAAATCGCCAATGGGATTAATGGCGCTGGCCAGATCGCCATGAATGGTTCCGTAACCTAAAAGCAGTTCTGTTTTATTGCTGGTGCCAACCACAAGCGCCTGGTATTTGGCCGAATAATCGTAAAGCAAACACATGCGTTCGCGGGCCATTTTGTTGCCGCGACGCACCTGGTCGGCATCGGGTTCTTCAGCAAAAAAAGCATCGACCATGGGAGAGATGTCTTTGATAAAATAGTTAATCTTTAATTGGCGGGCTAATTTTTCTGCATGTTCCCGGCTTTGGGGATTACTTAGCCGGTAGGGCATGATTAATGCGTAAACATTTTCGGGGCCTAAAGCGCGGCTCAGAAAACAGGCTACCACTGCTGAGTCGACACCGCCGGAAAGTCCTAAAATGCCCCTTTTAAGACCAATTTTACTAATCTCCTCGTACAGAAAACGAATTAAAATATCGCTTACTGTTTTGGGATTTATTTTTAAAATATCTGTTTCCATGATCCATGTTTTATTAATTCATAAATCTTTAAAGTTTAACCAATTCTTGATTAATATTCAACTTAAGTTAAGTCAGGTCGGTTAGATATTGTTCCAGATATTTGTATGTATCGGTTAACTGGCCGTTGTACACAATAGTAGCCCGTTTAATCTCCTCCGGTAAGCGGCTTTGTTCCAGCGGTTTGCTTAGATCGGCCTGCACAATGCCCGGCACAAAAGGTGACAATTGTTGGCTGAAAAAACGTGAAGAATCATTTGGAAGTTCCGACGGTAGATTGTCCACGGCTAATAAAACAATGCCGTCTCCAAGATAACCGTCGCTAATCGAACGGCTTTCGGGATGTACACGATAGGCCGGATTGCCGGAATCGGTTGCTTTTACATTGCATTCGATGGAACCATTTACATCACAGGTAATATCTGCAATGCCTTGTAAACGGAGTTTTCCCGCAGCCTGTAGTTGTGCCAGGCTGTCCCAGGTGACAAATCTGGGGTAACGGGCATCCCAGTAAATGGCATTGACCAGGATGGACAGGTAAGGTAAGTACTGGTCGAAAATTGACCGGTAATTTTCGGGGTGCTGGTAATAATCCTGCAATTTGAAGGCCCGACCTTCCTTGTGTTCCACCAGATGTTCTTCTTTAAAAATGGTCAGATAAATTTTGTGCGGGTCAAAGGATCCGGCAGCGTAAAATTCAGCCAATTGCTGCGGTTCAATGCGTTCAGTGGGTAAAGCGTCGAAAATGTACTGCGCCCCTTTAGAAACATTTCCGTAACCCAGGATGCCAATAATTAAAGGATTTAATTCCGCCGGCAGGCCGGTTTCAATAATTTTCTGCCCGATCTGTTCCAGATGGTCATGCGCTTCCTGAACGGAATGGTAGTGCAAAGCCTGTTTGCAGCGTTCAAAAGGTGTTTTAAGGCCTTTGCCTTTCCAGCGCTGGCTCATCAGCCACAAAATGTCGATGGCACCGGCATCGCCGGCAAAACGCCCGAAAAAGACCAGCCGACGCCCTTTTTCGTCTGTGATTTTTTCGTAATCGATTAGCGTTGAACCGCCTTTAATGATTTGTTTTAGCATGGGCATGTTTTCTTTTTGGCCTTTGATGGTGTGCGAAAAAAACAGGTAGGTTTTATTGTCGAGTAATTTCTCCTTTGGAATTTCTTTAACGCCAAAAATGATGTCGCCTTTTTCCATATTCTGACAAATTTCGGCGCCAGCAGCCTGGTATTCAGATTCTTTAAAAAAACGTTTTTCAGATTTTTCTACAAAAGCTCTGGTTTTGACCTGAGACAGAATTTTAGCCAAATCCTCGGGAACCAGAGGAGCCCGTCGTTCCCAGATGTTTTTGTCTTCTGCGCGAATTAAGATGCTTTTCATGGTGCCTCTCCGTATTTGGTTTCTATTAATCGTAGTCATTAAAATAAAAAATTCCCGCACAATATGAAAGATATCATGCGGGAATTGAATATACGAAGTTTATTGCTCAAAATGCAACCGATGGCATTAAAGGCAAAACTACAGCCAGCTTGACCGTTCGACAAGTTTGATGTTCATGGTTTCTAGTTCGGTCAGCACCGGCTCGTAGATTTCGGGCAGTACCGGAATATGTACGCCGGACAGTTTAATTTTGCCTTCTACAATTAAGCGCGTGGCAATGGCTGCCGGCAAACTGACGGTACGTGCCATGGAGGTGTCTCCGTGCGGAATGCCAGTGTCCACCATGGTAGATGTGATTTTTTCGCGCTTACCATTGGGATATTCGGCAATAAATTCGTGATGCTGGAGCAGTAAATCCACTTCGCCTTCGTGGTAAACCAGTTTGTTTTCAAGGATGTGAGCAAACATGTCAAAAATAGAAGCTTCGCCCAGGGGAACCATTTCATCGGAAAGCAAACCGAGCCATTCCATTTTTTTGATGGTTACCGAATATTCCGGAATGTTTAATTTGCGGGCAATGTCCTGCACCAGGTTTTTACCATCGCTGCCTATCAGTTGCGCTATAGCTTGCTTGACGGTTACTTTACTAAAGTCAACCTTAAAATCCTGCCGTAGCAAGCCAAGTTTTTTGAAGTAATTCCAGGTTTCGCAATGGCCGATATTGCGCAGCGTGCCGCGGTACATGGATTTTGTTTCATGAATACCGTACAGATCAATGTAAGGAAGAGCATCGCGATTAACATAGGCTTCAAACGTGCCGGCGCCCGGGACATCCAGAAACCAGTAGTGTTCGAAAAGTTGTTCGCCGGGTATTTTAACGACTTTGCCGTCTTTCAGGTACTGGCCGTCGTTTAAGGCGGCTAACATTACGCCTACCGGGCTCCATGAAAACTTGTAGCCCAGAGGATTGTTGTTGTCTTGCAGAGCCGGCAGGCCGCCGCAGTAGGAGTAAAAACTGACAATTTTGCCGCCGCGATTTTTAACATTATTAATGATTTTCATGGCAGCCATGTGGTCAATACCCGGGTCGACGCCGATTTCATTCAGGAAAAGCAAACCGCGCTTTTTGGCTTCTTCATCCAAAGCCTGCATTTCTGGTTTAACGTAAGAGGTAGTTACCATGTGTTTATTTAGTTCAATACAGAGATTGGCCACTTTCATGTGGTGAATCCAGGGCAACAAACTGATGACCACATCGGCTTCCGAAATGACCTGCCGCAAAGCCTGCTGATCAGTAACATCTAACTGCTGGGCGGTACCACGCGGATGATTTTCTATTAATCTTTCGGCTTTGCTAACCGTACGAGAGGCAACTTTCAATTGTACGTCGGTTTTTTCCAACAAATAACGCACGAGGGGGCGGGCTACCAGGCCGGCGCCAAGAACTAATACTTTGTTCATAAATCCATTTCCTTTCTTTTTTGATTTTGACCTCAATTTCAAAGCAAAATACTGGTTTGGTAACTTAATGAATAAACACAATGGTGTAAAGTAAATTTTTCACTTTTTGAGGGATTTTTTTAGCGGTATTTTCCGCTGGCTGTTTCTGAACAAAATGTTTTATTTGGAGCATTTATTTGAAGAATTTGCTGGTACATGAAAATTTCTGAATCAACAAAGGGAAGCCCGAAAAAAATCGGAAAAGAAAAATCAAAAATAAAGAAAACACTTGCACCAAAAGTATCGATAAATGTAAAGGAAATTAAATTTTCTTTACATCAACTTCCATTAAC
>JAGHBR010000492.1 GCA_021160885.1 Caldisericaceae bacterium | reverse complement strand
TATTGTTTTTATGAATCCCAATTTAACATTTTAAAACATAAAATGAAACTGCAAATTAATGGAAAATGAAAACAGTACAAAAAGGGAAAAGCAAGCTGACAAGTCGGCTCGTACAGGACACATTCCTTGTAAAGAATTTTGAGTTTTGAGTGTTAAATTTTGAATGAGCTTCCAATTTTAGTTTACATTTCTCAGTCATTATTTTGTAGATTGTTACTCTTATTGAAACACACACGTCCAAAGTAATTTAAATGGTTGTTTCAAGTTTTAAATTTTGATCTAAAATGGTTACAAACCCATTCCTCTAACTCCCTTCCCAGTGGCAAAGGGAAGGGAAAACCGCAGTGCTGGTTTGCAGGAATTGACCTTTAAGCATGAAGACATTTTCCTTCCCTGCTGGCAGAGAAGGGGAGGGCGAGGCGTATGCCGAGGTAGAGATCGATCAAAACTCGAATTGAGTTAAGGGTATAAAAGTGTAAGAGTTAAGAGTAAAGGGATCTTTGTGCATCGACTGTATCGATGCAAGAACGTTGTAGTCATAGCTTAAAAAGTTTAAGTGAGTTTGGCGCTAAATAGCCCCTATCTTTAGATAGTGGTTGAAAATAAATAAAACAAGAACCTCTGGCTTTAGCCCTAAGCTACTGGATTAATGAATGTGGGCTAAAGCTTAAATTTTTTTTGTTTTTTTTGCCCCTAGCCAAAGCTGGGCGCAATGGAGCTTAGAAGTTGGTTTTATCCAATCTCTTTATTGAAGGATGTTTATGTTAATACATATAATGTTTTTCCTCTCATCCTGACTAATAACCAAGACTCTGAGCTTTGTACAAGAATAAAAAATAAGCCTATTTGGTAAAGATCCTCCCCTCAGTTCCCCCCTTTGTAAGGGGGAAAATAAAATGGGTGATGAAATAAGTTTATAAACATATTCTATCCTGAATTCTTAAAAAATGCGCATTAATTACAAAGTGAAGGGGGAACCGAAACGTTGATTTGTAGGGCTTGATCCTAAAACATGGAAACATTTCCTTCAGTGGCAGGCGCCTATGTTTTCGCCCAAAACCTAAAAGGCAGAAGTAATTTCTTGTTTTGTATTTCGAAAATCGAGTTTCGAATTTTTTAATCTTCAGGATGTATCAAAATAACAAAGTTTACAATAAAAATTGTCCAGGATCGGATTTATTTTATGGAGCAGTGATTTAAACATTCATCGAATCATTGCAATTTGAAATTTATTTAAGGTCCTTGACCTATTAGACGTATCGATAGATTTGATCAGATTAGGGCCGTTGGAATAAAAGAGTTTAGCTCATTGTTTAAAGGGCAAGACGTGCATAAACTCTAAAATTACCCAGAGGCCAGCATCCAACCAGGCATAAGCGGAAGCTTGCCGCTACCTCAACCCTTAACCTTTATACCCTTATACTCTTAAACACTTACACTTATTTTTGTTTTTATTTAACTTTTTCGAACAAATTCCGTAAATTTGAGTTACAAAATTTTTTTCAGGTGAATATTAAAATAAAAAGGGAATTTTAACCATGCATGAAAACAAATCTCCCATAATTTACGCTACAACCATTTTAGGTATCCGGCACAATGGCCAGGTGGCGCTGGCCGGTGATGGGCAGGTGACTCTGGGCAACACGGTAATGAAGCGCTCGGCAAAAAAGATTCGCCGTTTGTACAACGATAAAATTTTAGCCGGATTTGCCGGTGCGGCAGCCGATGCTTTTACGTTATTTGAACGATTTGAACAAAAACTGGAACAATATTCTGGCAACTTGCCCAAAGCAGCCGTAGAACTGGCTAAAGACTGGCGCTCCGACAAGTATTTGCGTCGCCTGGAAGCATTATTAGCCGTACTGGATCAAAAATTCACCTTCATTATTTCCGGTACGGGCGACATTATTGAACCCGATGACGGCATTGCGGCCATTGGTTCAGGCGGGCCGTACGCACTGGCTGTAGCCCGCAGCCTGGTTCGCCATTCTGATTTGAATGCCGAACAAATCGCCCGTGAGGCTTTAAAAATTGCCAGTGAAATTTGTATTTACACCAACGATAACATCCGTGTGGAGGTGCTGTAATGGATATTCAGAAAAAACAAAAGCTTTATGATGAAACAATTGAACGAATGGCTGAATTGACACCTAAAGCGATTGTAAAAGAATTGGACAAATACATCATCGGCCAGGATAAGGCCAAAAAGATGGTGGCCATTGCGCTGCGTAACCGCTGGCGTCGTCAACAGGTGCGCCCGGAATTGCGCGAAGAAATCATGCCTAATAACATCATTCTTATTGGACCGACCGGTGTAGGCAAAACCGAAATTAGCCGTCGTTTGGCTAAACTTTCTAATGCCCCGTTTTTAAAAGTAGAAGCTTCAAAATTCACCGAAGTAGGCTATGTAGGTCGCGATGTGGAATCTATGATCCGTGATCTGGTGGAAATTGGTGTACAAATGGTGCGTGAAGAGAAAACCAAAGAAGTGGAAGCCAAAGCTCGGGAAAATGCCATAGAACGCATTTTAGATATTCTTCTCCCCCCGATCAGTCATCATCCAAAACCGGTTGGTGAAATTCAGGAAGGTGATGAACTGGAGCTACGTCACCAACGAACACGAGAAAAGCTGCGCGAGCAATTGCTTTTAGGTCAGCTGGATGATCGTGTGGTGGAGATTGACACCCCGGCTGACAGCACGCCCATGATGCAGATCTTTTCACCCATGGGCATCGAAGAAATGGGCCTGAATATCCAGGAATTGTTCGGTGGCCTGATGCCTAAAAAAATGAAAAAACGTAAAACCACCGTGGCTGAGGCGCTAAAAATTTTAACGCAACAGGAAGCTCAAAAATTAATCGACATGGAAGAGGTCATTCGCATTGCGCTGCACCGCGTGGAAAATTCCGGTATCATTTTTCTAGATGAAATTGACAAGATCGCCGGACAATCCAGTGGAAAACACGGTCCGGATGTTTCGCGCGAGGGCGTACAGCGCGACCTGCTACCCGTCGTGGAAGGTACTTCGGTGCTGACCAAGTACGGTATGGTCAAAACCGATCATATTCTTTTTATTGCTGCAGGCGCCTTTCATGTCAGCAAACCATCGGATCTAATACCGGAACTTCAGGGCCGATTTCCCATTCGCGTTGAATTAAACAGCTTAACTGAAGATGATTTTGTGCGTATTTTAACCGAACCTAAAAACGCCCTGATTACACAATATCAGGCCATGTTGGAGACTGAAGGCGTTAAATTATCTTTCACCGAAGATGCGATTCGAGAAATTGCCCGTATTGCTACGGTTGTAAATTCCCGCGCCGAAAACATTGGCGCGCGTCGTTTACACACAATTATGTCTACTTTGTTAGAAGAAATTTTGTTCGAAGTTCCAGAGAAAAAACAGGAAGAACTGGTCATCGACAAAGAACTGGTGAGCAAAACTCTGGAATCCATTGTGGAAGACGAAGACCTGAGCAGGTACATTCTGTAAATAATGTTAGAAGTGTAAGCACGTAAACGTTTAAATACAGATAATGCTTGCCGCACCGTGAGGGCAGGGCAGGCTTTGCCTTTGAAGAAAATAAAAACTCTGTTCATCGTTAGAAACCTTTGAAAAAATCACTAAGAATGTCATTCCCGCGCAGGCGGGAATCTCTAAGTTGTTGTAATTATTAGATTCCGCGTCAAGTGCGGAATGACAGGTTTGGAGAGTCCCCCCCTTTTTTCAAAGGTTTCCATTAATGAATTGGCTTTGTTACTTTGCTTTTAAAAAAGAGTAGGTCAATGGCTCTAGACTGTTTCCAAGTTTTCCTTTGGAGCGTGACTTTTGCTTTAAATAGATGCACTGTCTCAACGATGTGCTCTGCCATAATAAATGAAACTGGTGCAATTACTAAAGGCCTGTTTTAATGCCCAGAGATTACGCCTATGTTGATTACGCAAAACTAACGACTCAGGACCACAATCCCGTTAAAAGAAACTTGCAAAAGCTGCGTTTAGCGCATAGTTTGCACGCTTTAAGAGAATTGCCAGTAGATTTTTCTGGCAAAATCCTTGATTTTGGCGCAGGCAACGGGGAACTCTGCAAACAAATTAGTTCGCGCTTTCCGCAAAGTCAGTTGGTTTGTTACGAGCCAGCGCCAATGCTGAGGAAGCAGGCGCTGCAAAATACGCAGGGATTTCACAACATTAAAGTGGTCGGCAATCTTCAAACGATTGAAAACGATATTTTCGATTTCATCTTTTGCCTGGAAGTGTTTGAACATCTGCCGGATGGCCCGCTGGAACAGTCTCTAACTGTTCAAAAGAAGTTGTTGAAGACAGGTGGCCGTCTGATTCTGGGCGTGCCTAATGAACTGTTTCTGCCAGCGCTTTTAAAGGGCAGTTTTCGCCTGACGCGTCGTTACGGCGAGGTAGACGCCAGACCACTTAACATCTTAAAAGCAATTTTTGGTCGTCCCCCAAGAAATCGCCCGCAGGTTTTGTTCGATGACTTACCTTATATTATTCGTCACATAGGCTTTGACTACAGAAAATTTAGAAAGACTGTGGAACAATATTTTAATATTGAAAAGACTTACGGCAGCCCTCTGCCTTTCCTTCCGCTGAGTTTGAATTTTGAGATTTATTTTATTTGTTCTAAGTAAGAAAGTGTTGTTATTGACAGGAATCTTGTGGATTGTAAATGAGTTTAATCATTTTAATGATTTGCAAAGCTTTGTAGTTAAGGAAGTATTTTAATGGAAAATCAGCGATGAAGTCGAAAGAAACGCAATACAAAATCACCGACTGGCTACCGACCACGGTTAAAGAGGCTCAATTGCGCGGCTGGAATGAACTGGACGTGGTGCTTTTTTCCGGGGATGCCTATGTGGATCATCCGGCTTTTGGTACGGCGGTCATCGGGCGTATTATTGAGGCAGAGGGGCTGCGGGTGGCTATTGTGCCGCAACCTAACTGGCGCGATGATCTGCGCGATTTTAAAAAATTTGGTCGTCCACGACTCTTTTTTGCCGTAACAGCCGGTGTTATGGATTCAATGGTCAACCATTACACGGTGCGGAAACGGTTGCGCCACAATGATGCCTACACGCCTGGTGGTGTGCGGGGCTTTCGTCCAGATTACCCGACCATTGTCTACAGCAAAATCCTTAAAGATCTGTTCCCCGATGTGCCGGTTGTCATCGGTGGGGTAGAAGCTTCGCTGAGGCGGCTGGTGCACTACGACTACTGGCAGTACCGGCTGAGGCAATCGATTTTAATCGATTCCGAGGCCGATTTATTAATTTACGGTATGGGTGAACAACCGTTGCGTGAATTACTCCGTTTGCTTAAAAAGGGTGTCCCCTTTCGTTCTTTAAAAACTCTTCGCCAAACCGCCTTCGTGTTAAATGCAACTCAGCCTTTAACAAAAGTAAAAAAATGGACTACTCTGGAACTTGCTTCTTTTGAAACATGTGTAAAAGACAAAAAAGCCTTTGCACGTAATTTTAAATTCATTGAAAAAGAATCCAATGCGCTTGAGCCGGCGACAATTCTGGTTCAAAAAACAGGCGATAAAAAAGTGGTCGTAAATCCGCCTTTCCCGGTGATGAGCGAAAAAGAAATCGATTACATCTACGATTTGCCTTACACCCGTTTGCCACATCCCCGCTACAAAAAGCGTGGGCCTATTCCTGCTTATGAAATGATCAGGCACTCCATCAACATGCATCGCGGATGCTTTGGAGGTTGTAGCTTTTGTACGATTTCAGCACACCAGGGCAAGTTCATCGCCAGTCGTTCCAAAGAGTCCATTCTCAAAGAAGCACAGGCCATTACACAAATGCCCGATTTTAAAGGTTACATCAGTGACATTGGCGGTCCTTCGGCCAACATGTACAAAATGCAAGGCACTGATCTTGAGATCTGCAAACAGTGTAAACGGGCTTCCTGCATTTTCCCTTCAATCTGTTTTAATCTAAATATCGATCACCGCCCGATGATTGAAATCTATCAAGAAGTTTCTAAAATTCCTGGAGTTAAAAAAGCTTTTGTTAGCAGCGGCATCCGTTACGATTTACTGATTACCGATCAGAAAGAGAGGGATGAAAAATTTGGCCTGTCTGCTTACCTGGAACAGATCGTCTTGCATCATGTTTCAGGTCGTCTTAAAGTAGCGCCGGAACATACTTCCGACCACGTTCTGCGCATCATGCGCAAGCCATCGTTTAAGTTGTTTTACCGATTTAAGAAAAAATTCGATGAAATCAATCGCAAAAACGGGTTAAAACAACAGCTCATTCCTTACTTTATTTCCAGTCATCCCGGCAGCACGTTAGAAGACATGGCCGAACTGGCGGCCATTACCAAGGAATTGGGTTTTCATCTGGAGCAGGTGCAGGATTTTACGCCCACGCCCATGACGGTGGCTACAGTGATTTATTACTCCGGCTACCATCCTTACACTTTGCAAAAGGTTTACACGGCCCATACCATTGAAGAAAAGACCGATCAAAATCGATTCTTTTTCTGGTATAAAAAGGAAAACCGGGGCTGGATTAAAAAACAATTAAGCCGTTTCAAACGGCAAGATTTAATTGAAAAGTTGTTGAAAAAGTAAAGCTTACGGAGTAAAAAGTCTTATTACTAAAATTTTTACCTGTCCCCTCGGAACTCATCGCTACAAACATTTAACTAATCAACTATTTAACTATTTAACTAAATCGATACCCTCCAAAGCTGCACAGCCCTTACCCTTAACCCTTATACTCTTCAACCCTCAACTTTTTTACAAATCCCTGGACAATTTGAATTGTAAAATCCGATTATTGCCCGTGTCAGAGACGTAAACAGTTTGATTATCCGAATTGCGCGTCACGGCAATACCCTTTGGTGTTTTAAATTGGTAATCGCCGCTGCCATAACCAACAACCGCCTGTTGCTGCTGGCCGGTAGGACCAAAGCGGTAAAAACCGGGCAGGTGCTCGCCATCCGGTGATCCGGCATCCACTACAAAAATATTGCCCGAATAATCCAGAGCCACATCTTCCGGCAGGTAAAATTTATTAAAATAATAGAGGTAATTTTCTTCCGGTGTACCGGAAAGATCGGTTTTAGGCGTAAGAACCTCCTGGCCTTCAAAAAGCGTGGTGGTGATGTATTGAACTTTGTAATAATTAAACAGATTGGCCGGCGGGTAGGAGCCGCTCTGGCAGAAGATGAAGCCGAGTGTGTTTTCTTTTGAAGAAATATCTAAGTATTGTTCCCGCAAAGAAGTGATGCCGGTGGGAATTAAAGCCGAAAACAGACCGCTACCGTTGCTGTACAGGGGCAGCGGGCCTTTCCAGACATTATTGCCGTAAAAATCGTAGATCTGGCTTAGAACAGGTGAAACAGTGGAATCAACGACTGTTACGTAATATTCAAAGCCATTGTGTACGCTAATGCCGGTAAACTGCCTGGTAGGCTCAGAGGACATCTCAAACACAACTTCAACCGTTGCTTGATTAATTTGGTGCTGATGCTTAACCAGATCGATTTTGTAAATTCGATTCGTCTTATTGACGATGAGCAAAGCCAGGCTGTCGTTCTGCGTAATGGCCTCAGGATGGGGAATAGGTTTGGAGTAGCCCATAATGCTACCGCCTAAGTCCATCATTACGATGCGGTCGTTACCGGTATCGGCCAGGTACAAAAAGTTGTCTGCGCCAATGTAGATGTCGCCCGGCGCTTTAAAATTGTAGCCACTTTCTTTGTCGAATTTGGTATTGAGCTGAATATACTCATTCCCCACAATTTTAGGCTCATCGGGCGGGATGTTGGGCAAAGAAAGTGTTTCGTGTTTACATTGAAATAGCGCGAAAACTGTAAAACACAGGAAAAAAAGTTTGCTCAATTTTATCATCTTTTTTCACCTCAAAATTCAATTTTTGCAGTAAAACGATTTACGTAACCCAGCCGGCCAAAATTAGTGTAGGCATAATCCAGTTTAAAAGTAAACCCGGCAAAAGAGTGTTGTAAGCCCAGCCCAAAAGAAAGGTCTTCTTCTACCTGGGCCGTTTTTAAACCTGCCCGAAGAAAAACCATTTTTTGCCAGCCGTATTCCAGGCCAAAGTTAAGGTTTTCCTTATTGTCATTGGGGTGATTGAGCTGTACTGAACCGGTAAGTAAATGCCTTTCATTAGAAATAAAATCGGCAGCTAGACCAATGCGGAAAACAATCGGAGGCGGGAAAGACTGGAATGAATTTACCTTCACCTCTTCATTTTCCAGATTGCGATAGCGCAGCGTACCGCTGGGCGCCATTTCATTGCCAAAATTAGAAATAACTACGCCAAAGCGTGTGGTCTTCCAGCCGGTATTGTAATAAATGCCCAAATCGAACAGCAAAGATTGCATGGTCAATTCGGCAATGTTTTCCTGCATCCATTTGGCAGACAGACCAAAGCTGAATTTATCGGTCATGCGACGGGCATAAGTTAAACTCAATAAAAAATCGCTGTAGCTAAAATAGCGTCCTGTGCCCAGCGGTTGAAATTTAGTGGTCTCCTTCATTTCATCGGTGTGCAGGTAAGTAACAGCTACTCCTAACGAGTTGGTGGGATTTAAATGGTAAATAAAACCGGCGAATTCCAACTGCACTTCCACCAGCCATTGGGTGTGAGAGAAAATGGCCGAGTTTTGTTCAAAGTTATTCAAACCTGCCGGATTCCAGTACAGCGCTTCAGCATCGTTGGCAATAGCCACAAAAGACTCGCCCATGCCCAGCGCCCTTGAACCCTGGCCAATTTTCAAAAACTGAGCCGTCGAAGTCCCCCGACGTTGCCCGCCCAGGTCCGGAAACAACTGAGCGTAAAGAGGCGCAAAACTGAGCATTCCTAAAAAAATTCCCGTTAAAAAATAAAATTTGTTCATCATTAACCTGATCATTTCTGTTTTTGCTCCATTAAAATTCCAATGAAATACCAAGCATTATATGTCTTGGCGCCCGATAACGGGCCGGATCAAAAGGATATGGATCGTGCGGCCAGTGCCGGTCTGGATAAACCGGGTCGTTCCAGCCGATTGGCGCCGGATCGCCGTATTCGTATGCCCGGCCGGTAACCGGATTGATGATTTGGGCGTTTTTATTATTGAACAGATTGCGGATTTCGAAATAAAAAATGTAATGAATATTCCACAGATCAAAATACTTTTTAAAGCTTAAATCAACCCATTTCCAGTTGCTGCCAATTTTGCTGTAACGTGTCTTTTCTTCAACATCGTATTGGGTAAGGTAAATAGGACGTCCGTCTGTGCGGTACTGGCCGGAAAACACAGCCGGCGTGTAACGGCGACCTGCCTGAGCAAAAAAGTGCAGGCTCAGGTTCCAATTGCTAAAAAGCCTTATTCCAAATAGTTCAGGTTTTTGATCTTTGGAGATACGCAAGCTCACATCGCCCGAAATTTGCCAGGGTCGATCCCAGGCAGCGTACGATTCGCGGATGGGCACGTCTTCTGCGGTAGCACTGCGATCAATCTGTAAAATGGAAGAGGCGTTGGAAGATTTGGTGGTAGTGATGGAATAGCTGGCGGCCACATTCCCGTAAAGATATTGCCCAACCCGTGTTTTGTATTCCACTTCAATGCCTCGCGCCCGGGCGTAATCTAAATTAACGTAGGTGTAAGCGGTTTGTCCGCCACGCCCCGGCAGACGAAAGCGTGTGGTTTTTACGTAATCAAAAATATCTTTGTAATAGGCTGAAATGCTTAAAACATCGTTTTCAGTGAATTGATTTCGCAGACCCAATTCGTATTTTACGCTGGTTTCCGGATTTAACGCCGGATTTCCGTAAGTCTGGTAAGCCGATCGGGCGCTGACAGCCGAAAGGCCGGAGTAAACAAATTGCGGTCTGGGCCGTTTGGAAAAATGTCCATAGTTAAAATAAAGCATTTGATTGTTACTTACCGGAAAAGAGACACCGATTCTGGGCATCAGGCGGGCTTTTACGCGACGCCCCAGAAAGTTAAAGGAGTCCTTTTTGTATTTAGCTCGCTGATCCGGGCTGATAAAGTTGGTGGTATCTTCAATAGCCCGATCAGCAAATGC
>JAGHBR010000130.1 GCA_021160885.1 Caldisericaceae bacterium | reverse complement strand
AATTGATGCCAAAAACTTGCCCGTGGCCATCCTTGGCGATTCAGACAAATTAAGAATCGGAGAATGGGTGCTGGCCATTGGTAATCCACTCAATTTAACTTCCACGGTTACAGCTGGTATTGTAAGCGCCCTTCATCGTAGCATTGATATTTTAAGAGGAAGAAACAATGTAACCAGTATAGAAAATTTTATTCAAACCGATGCCGCCATTAATCCAGGTAATAGTGGGGGTGCGTTGGTCAATTTGCGGGGTGAAGTCATTGGTGTCAATACAGCCATTGCAACCACGACTCGCTACTATATGGGCTACGGCTTTGCTGTTCCTATTAATATGGCCAAGGCTGTTGTTGACGACATTATTAAGTATGGTGAAGTTAAAAGAGGTTACCTGGGTGTGTACATTTCTGAAGTGACTCCGGTAACTGCCAAAGGTGTAAAATTAGATCGTCCGCGTGGTGTATTTGTAACCAGTGTAATTGAAGGAAGCGCTGCGGAAAAGGCCGGTATTAAAGAAGGAGACGTTATCCTTGCTGTAGATGGCAAAGAAGTTAATCGTCCCAATGAATTACAGGCTAAGATCGGTATTAAAAATCCTGGTGATATGGTAACTCTGAAAGTCTGGCGTGATGGAAAAGAGTTAACCATTAAGGCAAAATTAAAAGGCCGTAATAATGAAGAGGGCACTGAGGTAACCAAACGCGGTAAAGAAAAAGAGAAAAAATTGCCCGATTTAGGCATGAAACTAAAAGATTTAACCGAGCGCGAAAAAGACAAATTTGAAGTTGACGGCGGCGCTTTGGTTACCAGTGTAAAACAATTCAGCGCTGCTTCTCAGGCCCGAATTGTGCCGGGTGACGTGATTATTGAAATCGACGGTAAAGAAGTGAAATCTGTTGAAGATTTTTATGACAAAATTGAAAAATACAAACCCGGAGACATTGTAAAATTGAAACTGCGCACCTTGCAAAATCGAGAAAAATTCGATCGTCTGGTGTTCATGGAAATTCCTAAAAAGAAATAATTTTTACAAACCAGTGTAATGTAAGGGCAAGGTCGCCTTGCCCTTATTTTTACTTTTTAAATATTCTGATTTACGAAGTTAAAATTAAATGGCTACTATGGTACATGAATAATATTGTGCAAAATTTTGCAACTTGCTTATTCATATTTGCATTGTAAACACAATCTTTATCATTCTTTGAAAATGCAATCTGGTTTTTCCAATTAACCATTTAACTATTCTACCATTCAACCAATCCTGCCATAGCCCGACAATTTTAACTTTTTTCTGTTGATCTTTCTGCCTCACTGTCAGATTGACAGCTTTCTTGTTTTAATGAAATTTATTAAAAATATAAACTAATTGAAATAAAAATAATAGGTTATTGACGTAAAACCTGTTTTGGCATGCCATTTGCAAATAATCTGGGCAAAAAATGAAATTGAAAATAATTCCAGAAAGGAGGAATAGAAATGGGTAAAATTATTGGTATTGATTTAGGAACAACGAACTCGGTAGTCGCTGTAATGGAAGGTGGCGAACCAGTTGTAATTCCTAATTCCGAAGGCTCACGCACAACGCCTTCTGTAGTGGCATTTACGAAAAAAGGAGAGCGTCTGGTAGGTGCTCCGGCTAAGCGTCAGGCCGTAACCAATCCTGAAAACACTGTTTTTTCAATAAAACGCTTTATGGGTCGTTTTTATGATGAAGTTCAGAATGAAATTAAAGAAGTGCCTTATAAAGTTGAGCGCGGCAACAATAATGTGGTTGTGGTTGAGGTAATGGGCAAAAAATACACGCCGCCTGAAATTTCAGCCATGATTTTACAAAAGATGAAACAAACGGCTGAAGAGTATCTGGGCGAAAAGGTTACCGAAGCGGTTATTACTGTACCAGCTTACTTTAACGACGCGCAGCGTCAGGCTACAAAGGATGCCGGACGTATTGCCGGATTGGAAGTCAAGCGAATTATTAATGAGCCAACAGCAGCCGCTTTAGCTTATGGGCTTGACAAGAAAAAAGATGAAAAGATCGCCGTATTTGACCTTGGTGGCGGTACATTTGATATCTCCATCCTGGAAATTGGCGACGGCGTTTTTGAAGTGAAATCAACCAACGGTGACACGCACCTGGGTGGCGATGATTTTGACCAACGTGTGATTGAGTGGCTGGCTGACGAATTTCAGAAACAGGAAGGTGTCGATCTACGCAAAGATCCAATGGCTTTACAGCGTTTAAAAGAAGCTGCTGAAAAAGCCAAAATTGAATTGTCGTCGACCATGCAAACCGAAATAAATTTACCGTTCATTACGGCTACGGAATCCGGACCTAAGCATTTGACCATGACTCTGACCCGTGCCAAATTTGAACAACTGATTGATGACTTGCTGCAAAGAACCATTCCGCCTTGCGAACAGGCTTTGAAAGATGCCGGATTAACGCCTAAAGATATTGATGAAGTCATTCTGGTTGGTGGTTCTACCAGAATCCCGAAAGTGCAGGAACTGGTACGTAATTTCTTCGGGAAAGAGCCGCACAAAGGTGTGAATCCGGATGAAGTAGTGGCCATTGGTGCAGCCATTCAGGGTGCTGTTTTGACCGGTGAAGTTAAAGATGTGCTATTGTTAGATGTGATTCCGCTGTCTCTTGGTATCGAAACCTTAGGCGGTGTAATGACAAAATTAATCGAAGCCAACACAACGATTCCGACCAGGAAATCGGAAATTTTCTCCACAGCGGCTGACAATCAGACCAGTGTGGAAATCCACGTATTGCAAGGTGAACGTCCAATGGCTGCCGATAACCGGACGCTGGGACGCTTCATTTTAGATGGTATTCCACCGGCACCGCGTGGCGTACCGCAAATTGAAGTAACCTTTGATGTGGATGCCAACGGTATTTTACACGTGACCGCAAAAGACAAGGCAACTGGTAAAGAGCAGAGTATCCGGATCGAGGCTTCCAGCGGTTTGACCGAAGAAGAAGTTGAACGCATGAAACGAGAAGCTCAGCAACATGCTGCTGAAGACAAAAAACGTAAGGAAGAAATTGAAACCAAGAATAAAGCTGATACGGTAATTTACCAGACTGAAAAGCAACTGAATGAGTTAAAAGATAAAATGACGCCCGAAGACAAAACCAAACTGGAAACTGCTTTAGGCCGTCTTAAAGAAGCGCATAAGTCTGGTAATGTGGAAGAAATGAAATCAGCCATGGATCAGGTAAACGCAACCTGGAATGAAATTGCCCAACGGTTGTACTCAACCGCCGGAGCAGGCGCTACTGCAGGTCAGCAGGCTGGTCCTGAAGCACAGGCTGGTGCAACAGCTGGTGCTGATGCGGGGCAGCAGCAAGCCTCTGGTGATGACAAAAAGGTAGAAGATGCCGATTACGAAGTGATTGACGATGACAAAAACTAAGAAGCAATAAACCCTGTCATTAAAGGCCATCCCGATCTATCGGGATGGCCTTTGTTTTTTAAAAAAGCTTAGATAGGAAAATACAAGTAGATTTTTGTTAAAAATTATTATAGTTCTGATTCTTGAATAGCTGAGATCAGTTCGTCGACTAAGGACTCGGCGGTTTGTACAATATCCATAATCTGTCCGCCGGTCAGCTTTTCGAAATGAATGCCGGCCAGTACGGCCACATTGGTGCCCAGGGATTTACTTAACCTGCGGGCAATGGGAAAGACGAGTACATCCTCTTTGTGCCCCGGAAGTGCAAGCAGCGAAGCATTACTTTTGTTTTTTTGCCCTCCGTAACAGTAGCCAACCGCAACAGCTCCCAAATGCGCATCTCCACCGCTGATGATGACCACTAAATCATTGCCCAGATTGCGCGCTTCAAGTTTAATGTTGTTTTTTTCTAAAAGAAGAGGTTGGCTTAACATGGCGAATCCGGTTTTAATTATCTTGTTTTAATGTAATGGCAATTTTTGAAAAAATCAATTCCCATCTTGTAAATGGCGGGCAATTTCATCCACTAATTTTTGAATGACTTCATCTTTTTTCCCGGCAATGCGGCAGCCGGCTGCCCGCGCGTGACCACCACCATCAAAAGCCTTAGCCACCTTGTTCACATCAATACCACACTTAGAACGCAAACTTATTTTGTGGTAATTTGGTTTGATTTCTCGCACAAAGAGGCCGATCTTGCCTCCGCGTACAGCGACACTGTAATTGGTAAGCTCTTCTATTTCAGGCATTTGTGTGCTTCATGTCTTCATAATTGAGGTAAATAACGGAAACCTTGCCTTCCAGATAGGTTTCCATGGTGTAAAGCCCCTTGCCGATCATGTGCAGCGCCTGCAGGCTGTTTTCAAAAAAGATAATATTGTTAATTTCAGAAGGATTAACGCCAATTGAAACCATTCTGGAGCAGATAAATAGATCGCGGGCGGTGGTATTGGAAAATGAGAAACGCCCTGTATCGTAAACGATGCCAGTGTAAATGGCTTTGGCCATTTCCAGATCAATTTCAACGCCGGAAGCTTCAATGATTTCGTAAACCATGGCCGTGGTAGAAGAGGCAATTTCATCCACCCATTCCAGCTCTCCCATGGAATCTTCCTGCGGATGGTGATCAATACGCGCCACATGAGCCCGATCTGGCAAAAGCGCACTGGCCGCACCCAATCTTAAATAACCGGGAACATCCAGAATAATGGCGGCCTGAATGTTAACCGATTCCGGATTTAAATCATGAAATGATTCTATTTCTTTAAAAGAAGCCAGATAATCAAACCGTTGATCTAACTTCCTGTCTGTGAAAATCATGTAAGAGGTTTTGTTAAGTTTCTTCAAAAACAGGTGCATGGCAATAACCGCAGCTATGGCATCGCCATCGGCATTAATGTGACCGGAAAGCATGAAATGATCATGAGTTTCAATAAAGTCCAAAAACTTTTCGACAATTGATTTATATTTTGCAGGCTTTTCCAAGTGTTGTCCTCCTTAAAAAAGACAGAAATATAAGAAATAAAGAAATAGATGCCAATCTTTTTTCTCTGCTTTTGTCCCTTGATATGCGCAATACTGTCAGAACAAGGTAGTTGAAAGAGATGGGCCCCAACGATTCGGTTAATGAAGTAGTTAGATTCATTCCGACAAGAAAAAGCAAAAATTTTGAAATTCTCGATTCTAATTTGCCAGTCATTCTTATAAGACATTAAAATCAAAATCAAAATTACGTTTATAAGAAACTGGTCAAAATCTTTTTAAGAAAATATTACCATTTTAAAAAGTAATTGATTGGAAACATAGATT
>JAGHBR010000374.1 GCA_021160885.1 Caldisericaceae bacterium | reverse complement strand
TTAGTATACAACTTTTTTCCTAAAAAAATTGTGTTAAAAATCAAGATTTAAGAGTTAGTGCATATTTTTTATAAATATGCATATTTTATTAGTAAATCTCAATAGTCGGAAGAAATTATTGATATTTAAGTTTTTTGGGTAGAGCAAAATGAGGGATAGGAAAAAGCTAAGGATTAATACCCTTAGCTTTTAAACTTTTAAGATTTCAGCTTCTTTGTCCTTCATCATCTCATCAATTTTTTTGATATGATCGTCTGTCAGCTCCTGAACTTCGTCAAGGTAAACACTTAATTCATCTTCACTGATCTGGTGATCTTTTTCTAATTTTTTTAGATGATCATTAGCATCTCTGCGTACATTACGAACAGCAATCCGAGCGTCTTCAGCAAATTTGTGCACAAGCTTAACCAGGTCTTTTCTTCTTTCTTCGCTCAAAGGAGGTATGGGAATCCGAATAACGTTTCCATCATTACTGGGATTAAAGCCTAAATCAGCTTTTAAAATTTCTTTTTCAATTTCAGCAAGCATTTTCTTTTCCCAGGGCTGAATGACAATTAATCTTGGTTCAGGCGCTGTGATTGTTGCTACCTGGTTTAATGGGACTTTTTGCCCGTAGTATTCTACCTTAACGCCATCCAGTAAATTGGGCGTTGCACGGCCTGTTCTGATTTTAACCAGTTCATCATGAAAAGCGGAAATGGCGCCATCCATGCGACGTTTAGCATCTTTAATGATTTCTTTTGCATCCATTGTGTTACCCCTGAACTTTTGTACCCACTGGTTCACCCATTACAACTTTTTTGAGGTTACCAGATTTATTGAAATTGAAAACAATAATCGGCAGTTGATTTTCCATGGCCAACGTTATGGCTGTAATATCCATTACTTTTAATTTTCGTTGAACCACTTCCATATAGGTCAAATGATCAAACAGAATGGCATCTTCAAATTTTTCAGGATCGGCATTATACACGCCATCCACGCGGGTTCCTTTTAAAATTGCCTCTGCGTCAATTTCAATTGCCCGCAATACGCCGGCCGTATCAGTTGTAAAATAGGGATTGCCAGTTCCGCCGGCTAAAATCACGATCCGCCCGGCATTTAAATGCTGAATCGCACTTTCATTGGAAAAGGGTTCAACAAAGGTACCAACAGGAATGGAAGATAAAACACGTGCAGGGAGGTTTTCTTTTTCAAATGCGCTTTTTAAAGCGAGAGCATTAATTACGGTGGCCAACATACCCATTTTATCGGCTTCATCCCTGGCAATATTAAAATCATCAGAAGAAATACCCCTGAAGATATTTCCACCGCCAATAACAATAGCTACCTGAACACCAAGGTCAAAGACCGACTTTACTTCCTGGGAAAAATATTTTAAATGGGAAACGGAGATGCCAATCTTGGCATCTCCTGCTAAAGATTCTCCGCTCAGCTTAAGAAGGATTCTTTTAAACTTAATTTCCCGGGATAGCCCCATATTAATTATTCCCCAATACGAAAACGGGCGAATCGTTTAATATTGATATTTTCACCAACTTTAGCGATGGTTTCGGTTAGCAATTCTTTTATCGTTTTATCCGGATCTTTAACATAAGGTTGTTCCAATAAACAAACTTCGCTAAAGTATTTTTCTAAACGTCCTTCAACAATTTTATCAACAATGTGTTCAGGCTTGCCCGAAGCCAGAGCCTGTTCGCGATAAATTTCTTTTTCTTTTTCGAGTATAGTCTGATCTAAATCTTCACGCGAAACGGCCAGTGGATTGCTGGCTGCAATGTGCATGGCAATATTTTTGGCAAATTCCTGAAAATCATCTGTTTTTGCCACAAAGTCGGTTTCACAATTAACCTCTACTAAAGCCCCTAACTTGCTGCCAGGGTGAATGTAGGCAGTTACCACGCCTTCATTGGCTTCGCGTTCGGCACGCTTGGCCGCTTTGGCAATTCCTTTTTTACGTAATAATTCTACGGCTTTTTCAAAATCGCCTTCGGCTTCCTGCAAAGCTTTTTTACAATCCATCATTCCTGCGCCGGTTTTCTCACGCAGTTCTTTAACCATTGCTGCAGTAATTTCTGCCATTATTTCGACTCCTCTACCACTTTTTCAGATTTTTTTTCCTTTTTAGCTTTTGGTGCTGCTTCTTTTTTGGCTTTAGCCGGACGTTTTTTGCCTTCCGGCTTCTTTTCTTCTTTTTCTTTTTTAGCAGCTTCTTCCAATGCTTTTTGATCCTGATACTTTTGCCGTGCTTCTATTACTGCATCGGCAATTTTACTAGTAATTAAACTAATGCTTTTGGCTGCATCATCATTGGCCGGGATTGGATAATCAACAACAGTAGGGTCTACATTTGTATCAACCATAGCCACAACCGGAATATTCATCTTCTTTGCTTCGCGCACAGCGATATGCTCTTTGTTGATATCTACAACAAAAACCAAACCTGGCAAGCGCTTCATCTCCAAAATACCAGCCAATACGCGATGCAATTTTTCTTTTTCACGATCAATCGTTAAGCGTTCTTTTTTGGAAATTTTTTCATAAGTACCATCGGTACTCATCTTTTCAAGATTCTTGTAATGCTTAATTGATTTTTTGATGGTTGAAAAGTTAGTTAGCATGCCGCCTAACCAACGATGGGTTACATAAAACATACCACAACGTTGTGCTTCAGCGGTCACAATGTCTTTCGCCTGCGGTTTTGTTCCGACAAACAAAACTTCGTAGCCTTCACTAACCACCTGGCGCACTGCATCAAGCGCCTTATCTAAAGCTTTCTGAGTTTTCTTCAAATCGATGATATGAATCCCATTTTTAGCCATAAAAATGTATGGCTTCATTTTGGGATTCCAACGACGGGTTAAATGTCCGAAGTGGACACCAGCAGCTAAGAGCTGTTCTAAAGATACTGATGGCATAAAAATTCTCCTTGAATTTTGGGTTAAGCCTCCACCATTCTTTAACCTCCCCAATCCGGTTCATTAAAAAAACCGGACACCCAGAGAGGAAACAAATGGTGTGTGAATTAATAAAAAATTTTAACGTTTTGAGAACTGGAAGCGTTTTCTGGCTTTTGCCAAACCATATTTTTTGCGCTCTACCTGACGCGGATCACGTGTTAAAAAGCCTGCTTTTCTTAAAGCTGGTCTAAAATCTTCGCTATAAGCTACCAGGGCACGGGCAATTCCAAGGCGCACGGCGCCAGCCTGGCCGGTTAGCCCACCGCCATTTACACGGATAAAAAAGTCAAATTTTCCATGTGTATCGGTTAAAATAAGCGGCTGCTCAATATCCATCAACAAAGTTTCTCTTTTAAAATATTCAAGCAAACCCTCGCGGCCATTAATAACAAACTTTCCGCTACCTGGTTTCATTCTAACACGCGCAACTGCTTCTTTTCTTCTTCCTGTTGCAACATATACTTCCATCTAAATTCGCTCCTCAAAATTAAGCTTTTAATTCTAATGCTTCTGGTTTTTGTGCCTTGTGCGGATGCTCCGGGCCTGCGTAAACTTTTAATTTTTTGAACATTTTACGCCCCAGGGCATTTTTAGGCAACATTCTCTTTACAGCAAACTCGATCACGCGCTCAGGATGTGTTTTAAGCATCAGACTAACCGGGGTGTACTTTGCTCCGCCAATG
The DNA here is from genome assembly GCA_021160885.1 of Caldisericaceae bacterium. GTDB lineage: Bacteria > Calditrichota > Calditrichia > Calditrichales > Calditrichaceae > Caldithrix. The sequence goes on along the minus strand of JAGHBR010000374.1, from coordinate 7,638 downwards.
TAACCAGAATGGCGGAAATAGGTCTTTTGCGCCATTTTGTTTCCGGTTAAACGGACTTTTTCTGCATTAACCACAACGACAAAATCCCCCACATCCTGATGTGGCGAGTAGATCGGTTTATGTTTGCCACGCAGAATAGTGGCAATCTGACTGGCTAAACGGCCTAAAACTTTTCCTTCGGCATCAATCAAATACCAGCACTTAGAATCTTGAATTTCCTGCTCTTTGGCTATATAGGTTTTCAAGACGTTCCTCCAAATTTAAATCAAAATAAAATAAAAAATTTAAAGATTATATATTCGATAGTCAAATTTTTATGATTACCGAGATGTGTAATATACAAAGTAATTAAATTAAATAAAAGTATATTTTATTCCGACACTGAGCACTTCTTTCAATTGTGTCTTTTTTGATACTTTTGCATCGTACAAAACAAGCGTTTGGAAATTTAAAATAATGTACTTTGTAATAGATGCCTGAATAAGCGTATCCCAGAAAATGTTGCCATATTCAAATTTCTCAAACGAAGAAAACATATTCAATCTTGAACGGATTAACAATTTTTCCCAGATCCTACGTTCGGCATGAGTTACCCATTGAATTCCGGACTCTACATTAATTTTTTTATTATTACTATAATTTGTAAACTTATTAGCAAAAGTGGTTTGGGCTGCCAATCCAATTCTGGTACGAAATGTCTTTTTGGGAGAATAGCCCACGCCAATGCCATTGGTCAGATATGCCGGATCAAAAAAATCAGAAATTCTTGTTCGCTTTTGCTGATCGTATTTGAAACCCGGAGCCAATTGCGTTCTGAAATTCAAAGAAACATAAGGATTCAGAAATTCTTTCTTTTTGTAAGTAAGCACCGATTCAATATCGATTAAATCATCGGTCTTGCGAGCCGATTCCCCGTTTTGTTTAGCTTTTCCGAACAAAATTTTTGATTCATTGGCCCAGTTCCAATGAGTTGTGTCTAAAATGGCACTTCCATTAACACCAGCCACCCACACAAACACATTAGATCCCCCGGCTGCCCACTGATAATAAGCCGTTTGAGTTACGGTTAAAGTTGAAGAAAGATTTAAATTCCAGCCCGGATTTAACTTATTGTAATTTTTACGCTTTTTTTCCACCTTGCTCAAATGATCAAAAAGCGCTTTGTTCTGAGCAATCCCCATCCCTGTTTGCAGAACAAAAAAGCAAAGAAAAACAACCTGCCATTTTTTCATTTTAACCATCCTTTGTTAAAATAATCTTTTAACATTAGTTATTTTCTTAAAAAAAATGCAGGCAAAGCCTGCATTTTATTAATTCATGATTCCTTATGCGTACTAAATTTAAAGGGCAAATAGAGCGGACAAAAATTAAAAATCCCGGTAAGCAATGGAATCAAACCAAGCCAACCCCATCTGGTTTGAGGACCAACAAAGACCAACAAAATAAGCACGATCCCCAGCACAATGCGGAACCAGCGGTCCAATCCACCAACATTTTTTTTCATGGGATTCTCTCCCGATTCGTAGATTATTTGTTAGTTTACCGCTTGCGGATAAACACTAACTTTTTTACGCGTACGATCTTTACGCTCAAATTTTACGTAACCGTCTATTTTGGCAAATAGCGTATCATCATTACCGCGGCCAACATTTTCACCAGGATGAATTTTGGTTCCACGTTGACGCACAATAATAGACCCGGCCGTAACGAATTGCCCGCCAAAGGCCTTTACACCCAAACGTTTAGATTCGCTTTCGCGACCATTACGCGAACTTCCAACACCTTTTTTATGTGCCATTTATGCCTCCTTTGCCTCGCCTTCAACTCCATTTGTTGCCTTTTTAGCGCGGGTTGCCCGTGCTTTGGCAATTTTTTCAATGTATAAAAGTGTGTAATTCTGGCGATGGCCTTTTTTCAATCGATAGCCTTTACGACGTTTTTTCTTAAAAACAATTACCTTTTTCTCGCGCCCGTGTTCAACAACTGTAGCTTCAACATTCATTTTTTCAACTAGCGGAGCGCCAATATGATGTTTACCTTTATCATCAGTAAAGAACAAAACCTTATCAAACTTTACCTTCTGACCAGGTTCTGCATGTAAAAAAGGCACCTTAATATTTTTATCAGGTTCTACCCGAAACTGTTTTCCTGCTATTTCCACAACAGCGTACATGCTATTCTCCTATTAGAATAAATTTACTGCTTAAAAAATTGAGCCTTTAATTTAATTAAGATTAAACGATTTGTCAAACCAATTTTTCAATCGATCTTTAATTCATTTTGGTCATCTTTGTCAAAAACCTTAAAAGTTCCTAATGGCAACGAATCGTCTTGCTTTAATTTTATTTTTACCCAATACTTCCACATCAACTTTAATAAAGGATTGTAGGTTCCTTTTTTCATATAGCGATAGACTTCGGGTGTTACATGAATTGTAAAGCGCCGATCCCCATTGGTTGCCCGGTAACGCTGAATCCAGCGCTCAATGTTTCCTACCACAGCATGCACAGTTGGCACCATCCCCGTACCCTGACAGGTAGGACACTGGTCTTTTAGATTGAACAATACCGGCGGTCGTACGCGTTGACGGGTCATTTCAATCAGGCCAAAGCGGCTCATTTCCTGAATTTTGGTTATGGAACGATCCTTGGCAAATTCTTTTTTCAATTCATTGTAAATCTTTCGGCGATTTTCCTCTTCCATCATATCAATAAAATCAATCACAATAATGCCGCCCAAATCACGTAATCTGGCCTGGCGGGCAATTTCACGTGCCGCTTCCATGTTAATCTTTAACGAGTTGGTTTCATGGTCTTTTTTACCAATGTATTTTCCGCTATTTACATCAATGGAAACCAACGCCTCGGTAGGTTCAATCACAATATAGGTGCCATTGCGCAGCCAAACTTTGCTGTTTTCCATCTTCTCAATTTCTTTTTCAATATTGTAATAATCAAAGATTGGCAGGCTACCTTTGTAGTAAGAAATTTTTTCTTTTAGCTGAGGCGCCACGTCTTTGATGTAAGAAGATAGCTCGCGCATTAGTTTTCGTGAATCCACCACCACGCGATCGACGTCTGCCGTAAACAGATCACGAATTACGCTGGAAGCCATGCCCATATCTTTGTAGAGTAAAGCCGGCGCTTTTTGACGTTTGATTTTGCGTTCAATTTTGTGCCATGTATCCAGCAAGTTGTTCAGGTCTTTGCGAATAACCTTGTCAGATTTGCCTTCGGCCACCGTGCGAATAATCAAGCCGAAGTTGGGTGGCATAATCTGTTTGGCCAACTCTTTAAGCCTGCGTCTTTCTTTGGGATTCTGGATTTTTCGTGAGACGCCGATGTGCTTTTTGCCAGGAATCAGCACTAAAAAGCGACCGGGCAAAGCAATGCCGGTGGTAACGCGGCAGCCTTTTGTACCGATAGGTTCTTTAATAATTTGAACCAGAATGTCCTGATTCTTTTTTAAATCTCGATAAACATCAAAGCGTCGCTCGCTTTGATAGTGGTCTTTATCTACATGTTCTTCGTCTTCGAAATCCACAAAATAATCCAGATAAGAGGCGTCAAAATCCTGAAAATGTAAAAAGGCGTTTTGTTCATGTCCAATATCAATAAAAGCTGCCTGCATGCCAGGCAACACCCGACTGACACGTCCTTTGTAAATATCGCCAACCATTCGTTCGTATTCGGGTCGTTCAACAAATAGTTCAACCAAACGCCCATCTTCCAAAATGGCAATACGTGTCTCTTCATTCGTTGCATTAATAATAATCTCTTTAGTCATTAGTTTCGTCCTGTGTTAATCCATCTCTGTTTGAACTTTTTCTTGCCAGAGACAGGATCGTTTAAATCTGAGTTAAAATCTCGAGTGGGGTTTGCTCGAGGTTACCTATGCGTATTAATTGTTTGCGCCGGATTATTTTAATGGTTTCGTTTTTATCAAAAATCAAGCGGGCAAAATCATCAATTCGCAAACTGCGGCGATCAATCGTTCGTAAACGAACAATAATCCTGTTGCCGCGTCGTTTAATGTCTTCCACGAAGGGACGTGCATTAATTTGTTTAACCTGCCCTTTCACCCGCTTTTCCATCATAATTGAATTTGTTCTGCGTAGCTTGCGCAATTTTCGATCAAGCGACGCAAAGGAAGTTACCGGTTCTAAAATAATAATCTCGTACTCGGTTAAATCAATGGACTCCGAAAGAGAAGCCACTTTTTCAAAGATTGGATGGGCCTTTACTATTTTGAGCCCCTGCGGTAGAAAAGCATTTAGCTGTTCAATCATTTCAGATGTTAAGCGGCCTTTGACTTCCACATCAAAAAATTCAGCCACGCTTTGAATGCCAAGGGCCAACGGCTGTGCAAAACTGATTTTGGGACGCGGGTTAAATCCTTCTGAATAGGCAATTTTAATTTGCGCCCTGCGAAAGGCCCGCTCAAAAATGCGCAGAATATCTAAATGCGATAAAAACGAAGCATAACCCTGCTTGGCAAATTGCACGCGATATTTAATGGATGGTTCAGTTTGCGCTTTGGAAAATGTTTTTTGAACCGTTTGTTTGACAATCGGTTGTTTGTCGATCTTGGCCGGGCGATCTTTTTTGTAGCAATCGACAATTTCAGCAAATATACCTTTACGTTGCAAGCCGCAAGCTAAACAGCGATCCGACTTACAATCGGCGCTTGTTGCTTCTTGATAGGCCTTGTGGCGTTCTTTTTGCAGAAAGCGTTTGGTTACCCCTTTGTCAATATGATCCCAGGGCAGGGCGGCGTCTTCCGGGATCTCGGCAATTAGGGCCTCAGGATTGTAACCATATTTTGTGAGCACATCTATCCACAAATCGTAGTTAAAATACTCGGCCCAGCCATCAAATTTTCCACCCTGGCGCCACACTTCGTAAATAACCTGTGCCATTTTTCGGTCAGCACGACCTAAAATGCCCTCTAAAAATGAAATTTTGGGATCACGCCAGGTTAATTTAACGCGGCGCTCTTTTTTCAGGTGAAATTTTAATAAATCCACTTTGCGCCAGATTTCATCAATGGCGTTTTGTCTTTCCCACTGAAACGGAGTGTGCGCTTTGGGTGAAAAAGGCGAAATGGAGACATTAAACTGAATTTTGCCATACTGTTTGCTTATTTTTACTAGCCGTTTTAATAACTCGGCCATGGCAATAAGGTCTTTATCCGTTTCGGTAGGCAGACCAATCATAAAATAAAACTTGATTAATTTCCATCCATTCTGCAGTGCAATTTCAACAGATTTAAACAGATCCTCCTCTGAAATATTTTTATTAATTACGTTTCTTAATCTTTGGCTGCCCGCTTCGGGGGCAAACGTAAAGCCCGATTTTCTGACCCGGGCTACAAATTCGGCAATGGTCTCATTAAAGCTGTCTAATCTCATAGATGGGAAGGATACATTTATCTCAGAATCCGCTAACTGCTTTTGACTTTCGATCATTAACTGATTGAGGTCAGAATAATCGGAAATGGACAGGGAAAGAAAGGAGACCTCATTGTAACCAGTTTCCTGCAAAGCCAGTTTCATCTGATCCACAATTTCTTCCACTTTACGTTCGCGTACCGGGCGGTAAATCATGCCTGCGTTACAGAAACGGCAACCTTCAGTGCAACCGCGCATAACTTCAATGGCCAACCGGTTGTGAGTTACTTCAATCAAGGGCACAATCGGACGCGTTGGGTAATTTTCCAATTCCAGATCGGTAGCAATTCGGTTTCGGATGACCGCCGGCACTTCCGGATGTGTTACACTAATACCGACAAATTGGCCATTGGCGTCATATTCCGATTGGTAAAAACGCGGAACATACACACCCCAAATCTGAGACAGATCCAACAAAATTTGTTCTCTTGTTTTACCTTTTGCCCTTCCTGTTTGAATGGTACGGACAATTTCGACCGCCGCCTGTTCACCATCGCCGATTAAAAAGGCGTCAAAAAAATCGGCCATGGGTTCCGGATTACAACTGCAAGGCCCACCGCCAATCACAAAAGGATCCTTTTCTGAACGTTCCCTGGCCAGTACAGGAATTTGCCCCATGTCGAGCAGATTCAAAATATTTGTATAAGTCAGTTCGTATTGCAGCGTAAATCCAATTATATCAAATTGACTTAAGGGCGTAAACGATTCTAAAGTGTAAAGAGGGAATTGATTTTTGCGCAACTGTTCTTCCATATCGGGCCAGGGAGCAAAAACGCGCTCAGCCCAAATATCCGGTTGCCTGTTTAAAATGTGGTACAAAATCTGAAAGCCGGTGTAAGACATACCGATTTCGTAAACATCAGGAAAAGCAAGCGCAATGCGGCTTTTAACTTTTGCAGGATTCTTTTTTACGATGTTTATTTCATGCCCAATGTATCTGCCAGGTTTTAATACATTGGGTAAAATATCAGCAAATAATTTTTTTTCTAAGGCCAAAGAATTCAAATATTCCCCCTGATCACTCTTCTCAAAATCAACCGTTCTGCATCCATTCCATTAAACGAGAATTACTGAATCATGATTCCTTTAATTTTTTCAACAACCGCGGGGATATTCTTATTACTGTCAGGGACGACAAAAATGGTATCGTCACCAGCCACCGTGCCTAAAATATGGCTGTCACTCAGGCGATCCAGATAAACTGCAACGCCCTGGGCGCGCCCGGGCATGGTTTTTACCACCACCATAAATTCATTATTTAATACGTTGATAATTTCCATACCAATGATTTGCGCAATGGCCTGCGAATTTTCGGCCTGGTGCAAAATATATTTGTACCCATCACCATGAGGAATACGAATGATATTCATTTCATGCAAATCCCGCGATAAGGTTGCCTGAGTCACCTCAAAGCCTTCGGCACGCAATTTTTCCAACAAATCTTCCTGACTGGTAACAACTTGCATTGTCACTATTTCTTTAATTTTTGCCTGTCTTAAAGTTTTATTGTGCATAATTGTTCCTTTTATGTGTAGAACTTTTTTTCAATCTGTTTGATTAAAATTAGAAATTTTTGATAATTATTCCAAATTTTTTAACAAGTTATCTACATTTGACACTTTTGTTATATTTTTTTGATATTTAGGAAAATAAACGCGTCTAATTTTGCGTTGCAGGCTGAAATAAATGTTGGAGAATCTATGTCGCCAAGAGAATTAATAAAACCTTGGGTTGAATATTTTGCCCAAAAAGATTATGAGCGAGCTGCCTGTTATTTCAAAAAAGCATTGGAGTTGGATGTCACCTTTATCGCTGCTTACAGCGCTCTGGCAGAAACGTTAAATCGAATGGGTGAGATTGATCAGGCCATGGAAGTAGTGCAAAAATGGCTGGAGTTTGACAACAACGACGCCCTGGCTCATGCCACGATCTCCCGAATTTACGTTCAGTTAGGCCAAATAGAACAGGCAGAAAAAGAGCTGGCCATTTCGAAATTTCTCTCCTCTGTTTAGCATATGTAGACATAATCACTCTGAAAAGTTAATTTTTAACTTCGAAAGATTCTCTTCTTGGTTGCCTAAAAAAGACTCAAAAAATCACCAACAATTGTAACTTACTTCCTGAAACCTATGAAAAAATAGGGGATTCTCCAAACCTGCCAAATTAGGAATTTTCGCTTGCGCGGGAAT
>JAGHBR010000049.1 GCA_021160885.1 Caldisericaceae bacterium | reverse complement strand
TTTACGCTCAGCCAGTTGTTTCTCTTTTTTAATCTTTTCGAATTTAATAAGTCGATTTTGTTCAAAGGTCCACACATTTCTGGTAATTAATTCGTTTTGTGCGTTGAAGGATTGTTTTTCCGTAAGATGGTGGAACGGGTCGTAAATAAAATGAACACTACTTTGTAATTGTTCTCGCCCGCTGAATGTTTTGGAATTAACCAGCTTCTTTTGCTGGTTAAATTCCTTTTTTAAAATCAGTACTAATTCATTTTTTGCATTGTAAACAAATCGCCAGATTCCATTATGCTGATTATCGAATTCGAAAACGACGATCTGTTTAAGGTGTTCGTTGCCCTGATTAAAAGTGAAAATTTTTTGTTGTTCCGAACATTTAGATTCCCTTGGCTAAAATACAATATCTTTAAACGAGAATGACAATTGAAAATATTCCATTTACTTTTTTTACGACTCTATTATTGATTTTTGGGAACCTTTGATTTAGATTGATTTTATTAAGAATGGCATAGTAAAGGAAACATTCTTGAATTATTTGTTTTTCAATATTAGTACCAGTTTTTAAAAGTTAGTGAAATAATGATTAAAAAAGCATTTTTTATTGCATTTGTACTGTTTGCCCTTAGTTTGATCTTTTCTGTGAGCATGTTGCTTTTTGATTCTAATCGACTGCAAAAGCGAAATGTACACTCCGGCTCGAAAGCGGTTCACATTTTTAATTATGGCTGGCATACAGGACTGGTTATTGCTGTAGAAGATATCCCGGAGAATTATTTGCCTTACTTTGCGATGTTAAAACAGCATCGTTTTGTGGAGATCAGCTGGGGGGATGCTAAATTTTATCAATATCGTAGGCCTGGCATTAACTGGTTTTTAGCCCTGAGAGCGCTGCTTGTACCTACCAGTAGCGTATTGCACATGGTCGGTTTTGATATGCCAGTGGACCATTTTTACAATTGGAGCCGATTTTACACTATTTTTCTTAATGATCAAGAATTCAGGGATCTGCTAACATATATCAGTTCCTACTTCGAAACTGATGAGAATCATAAATTTGTAATTGTGGATCGTGGACTTTACGGGGATAGCTGGTTTTTAAAGAGTAAACACAAATACGTTTTTCCCAATACCTGTAATGTCTGGACGGCTCGAGCCTTAAAGGCTGCTCATTTACCTCTGACGCCCGTTATCTATCAGTATTCATCGTTCTTGATTAAAGTGTTGGAACGATATTCTAAGAAACAGGCCCAACATAAAAATGTACGCTTTGTAATCAATGGTCAGTTTTAAGAAAGAAGGAAGGAAAGCGGAACCCTTGAGCTTCAATTTTTTCCTTATTTTGCTTAATAAAATCAATAATATTTTCAGATGAAATAGCAAAAACGATTCCTGAATTATTACCTATCTGTTGATCAATAAAAATATCGCCTTTGTAAGGTTGATTGGAATCAAACATCCAGCTGGCCATATTAATATCCGGACGCAGGAAATACTGTGTTTGCGCACCCAGGGCTGAGACAATACCAACCACTTCAAAGTTTGGTACACCGTCTCTTAAAGCGATCACGATACCTCCGCTGATGCCACGTGTTAATGAAGAATTAAACAGAAAGTTGTGTTTATCATCGCGATTGGGTTGACTCACCACTGAATGGCTTAGCATCAACTTGCCCTGTGGGTAGGACAGCAAATAGATAAAAGCGCCCCATTGTAATTCAGCCGCCTTGCCAAATTTTATGTTTAAGACCAGCAAAGGATTGGCCGGCATTCGATGAAGTTTTACACCAACTAAAGCCAAGTCAGTTTTTTCATCTGAAGCCAGCAAGACGGGTTGGCCGGCTGAAGGGATGCCCAAAATGTTCATCGTTTCTTTAATTTTGAAAGAGATTGAGTGGATGATCTCGGATGGCTCACGAGGCTGATCTTTTTTTGCGTAATAGGTAATAATCGTGTCCTGATGGTTGACGATATGATTGCAGGTCATAAAAATCAATTCCCTGTCATTTTGAGAAATTAAGGTGGCAGTGCCTGATGATGGCCGTTGAAAAATATAGGTGGTTTGGGCCCGACTCAGTATTTGGGGATTTTTTAAATCATCATCCCTGAGCTGTTCTTCAAAGCCAAACTGATAGGCTTTGTAAAAGGTCATTGTTGAAATAAGTTTTACTGCACGGGCCATTCTATCCAGATAAGGAGCAGATGGTTTAACCGGAAATTCAGAATCATATTTTCCATCTCTGATAGGAAGTTCGATTTTGGCCGGGCTAACGCCAGACTTTTGGCTTGCGCAAGACATAATACTTACCACAAGGGAAAGTATTAAAAATAACTTCATATTGTTTAAATCCTTTTTATTTAACTAATTGTAATTTAGAAAAAAATTTTCCAATAATTAAATTTAATTTAAAAAGCAATTTGTGTTGAATAAATGGCTGATAATCTCTAATTTTATATATTTATTACAAAAAAAGGAGTTGGAATGATGAAAAAAATTACATCCCTTATTGTAAGTTTTATATTTCTTGTTTTGGTAGTCAACGCTTGCAAAGAGCAAGTAGAATCCCCTAAAAATATCATTGTTTTTATTGCGGATGGTTGTGGTTACAATCAGGTGGCTGCTGCGGAATTATTTCAATTTGGCCAGATAAATCAGGCAGTGTATCAACAATTTCCAGTAAGGTTTGCCATGAGTACTTTTCCGGCAGATGGCAGCTATGAAGCTGACAAAGCCTGGAAAAGTTTTGATTATGTTCGGCAAAAACCAACAGACTCAGCTGCCTCGGCTACCGCACTGGCTACGGGACATAAAACAACAAATGGGAAACTTGGGGTCGATTCGACGGACGCATCATTGAAAAACATTGTTGAAGTAGCAGAAGAAGCCGGAAAAGCAACAGGTGTTGTAACAACGGTTCCTTTTAGCCACGCCACACCAGCTGGCTTTGTAGTTCATAATTCCAGCCGAGAAAATTACCAGCAAATTGCACAGGAAATGATATTCAAATCACGTTTAGAGGTTATTATGGGTGCCGGTCATCCGGAATATGATGATGACGGAAGGAAATTGGAAAAACCTAATTTTAAATTCATGGCCGATTACACTTTTGATGCCTTGCGCGAAGGCGAAGCCGGTAACGACGCAGACGGAGATGGCAAAAATGATTTCTGGTCACTAATTGAAGATAGTGCTGATTTTGCCGGGCTGGTTTCAGGACGCACACCAAAGCGTGTGTTTGGCCTGGCTAAAGTAGGCGCGACTCTGCAGGCCAACCGCTCAGGAGATGCTATGGCTGCTCCATACGAAGTTCCTTTAAATAAAGGATTACCAGATTTAAAAACCATGACCTTAGGCGCCATTAATGTGTTGGATGATGATCCGGACGGTTTCTTTTTGATGGTTGAAGGGGGGGCAATTGACTGGGCCGGCCATGCCAATCAACCAGGCCGTCTGATTGAAGAAAAATTGGATTTTGATGCAGCGGTTAATGCGGCCATTGATTGGCTAAATAAACATAGTTCCTGGAATGAAACCTTAATTATTATTACCGGCGATCATGAAACAGGTTATTTGACCGGTCCTAATGCTAAAACCGATTACAATGGCATGCCTGTGTTACCTGTTGAACAAGTCTGGCCGCCGCTTTTTAATCAAGGCAAAGGCAAAATGCCAGGCATGGAATTTCATTCCCATGGCCATACCAATTCTTTAATTCCTTTTTTCGCCAAAGGTACTGGAAGTCAAAGGTTTAATGACGAAGTGGATGGGGTAGATCCTGTGCGCGGAAAGTTTATTGATAACAGTGATGTGGGCAAAGTTTTAATCAATTTTTATCAAGCAAAATAGGTGGTGCTTATGGCCGATCAGGAATTGCTTACTGTCGGTAAAATTGCTAAGGAGTTTGGATTGTCTCAAAAAAAGATTAAAGAGGCAATCAAAAAACTCAATTTGCAGCCTGATGTAAAAAAAGGCAATTGCAGCTATTACTACCGCGAAACCGCAGAAAAGATTAAGGCAGAAGCAGAAAAAGAGTAATGTAACGACAGCCTTCGGTTAACTTCTTAGCCGAAGGCTTATTTTTTGGCAGCGATAAAATCATTTTATAATAAAAGCAAATCATTCCTTAACATTCAACCATTTAACTATTCAAGTATTAAACCAATTAATCAATGATCATTAATATTTTTTCTTGAATTGTGAAAAATAATACATTAAATTACTACCAGGAGGTAGAATAATGAGATTTCAAAAAACAACCGAACATGCCATCAGGGTAATGACCTATCTTGCGGTTAATAAAGAGCGCCGGTTCTCCGTTAATGTTTTACACAAGGAGTTAAACATCCCGTACAAGTATCTGGGAAGGTTAATGAGCAAACTATCCCAGGCCGGGCTGGTTGAAGTAGAGCAGGGTAAATATGGGGGATTTAAATTAGCCAGAGATCTCGACAAAATTTATCTTTATGAAATTGTTGGGGTAGTGGAAGGCCTTGATGATTATGATCGCTGTATCCTGGGATTTCCCCAATGTTCCAGTGAAAATCCCTGCCCTTTACATTTTAGGTGGATTGAAATCCAGAAAAAATTGAAAGAGCTGATGTACAATACTTCGCTGGCGGATTTGCAACAATTCACCAGAGAAAAAATTTAAAAACGCAATAAAGTTTAGGGAGAATAAATGAGCGAACTAATAAATAACAGGCAGGAACGAATCGAGGTCATGAAGAACCTGATTAGCCAACTTCATGAGGGACGTGATGAGGAGCAAGTAAGACGCCAATTAGAAAGCGTTTTGCAGGAAGCAGATTATTCAGACGTCTTTTTGATGGAGATCCAATTGATGGAAGAAGGCATCTCCAGAGAAAGCATCACTAAACTTTGCGATGTTCACACTAATGTTCTGCGTAAACATCTGGACCTGACCGAAACGCCGGAAACCGTTCCGGGGCATCCGCTGCACACGTTTTTACAGGAAAATCAAGCCTTGCTGCAACGTACTGCGCAAATTCGGCAATTAATATCCGAACTTTCATCAGCCGATTCTGAATCCGTTGCTTCAATCATCGATAAAATTCAGACACTTTTTAATGATTTGATGGACGTAGATAAGCATTACAGACGCAAGGAAAATCTTTTATTCCCTTACTTCGAGAAGAACAACATGCCTGGCCCCTCTACAGTCATGTGGACTAAACATGATGAAGTGCGGGATTATTTAAAGGCGATTATTGAAGCCCTGCATCAGGTCTCTGAACTCAACCAGGCTGAAGCGCTGGCCTTTTGTAAACTGGCCATTGAACCGGCCGTTGAAGCTCTGGAAGAGATGATTTACAAAGAAGAAAAAATTTTATTTCCAACCGCCATGGATTTACTAACAGAACAGGATTGGTATGAAATTTACCAGCAAAGCCCAGAAATCGGTTTTTGTCTTTATGTGCCTGAATTTGAATGGATCCCAGAAGGCGGCATTGCCCAAAGTCCTGGAAAAATTAAAGCGAATGAAGATAAAATACATTTACCAACCGGAATGTTTTCCCTGGAGCAATTAATTAATGTTTTCAAAACATTACCGGTTGATTTAACTTTTTTAGATGCAGAAGACACCGTGCGTTATTTTAGCCCCGGAAAAGAACGCATCTTTGACCGCTCGCGTGCCATTTTAGGTCGCAAAGTTCAATATTGTCACCCACCAAAGAGTGTGCACATTGTCAACCAGATAATAAAAGATTTTAAGGAAGGCAAACAGGATAAAGCCCGCTTCTGGATTAATCTTGGCGGCCGTTTTATTCATATTGCTTATTATGCAGTGCGCAATGATGCCGGTGACTACTTAGGAACGTTGGAGGTCACTCAGGATTTAACGGAACTAAGAAAATTAGAAGGTGAACGCCGATTATTAACGTATGATGAAAATTAATATTTGGAGATTAGCGATGCAGCAATTGGAAATAAATAAATTCACAAAGTTAGAAGAAATATTTAAAACCTATCCGCAAACCGAAGAAACTTTAAAGAGCCTTTCGCCTCTTTACAAAAATCTGGAAACTCCAATATTAAGAAGAACGGTAACGAAAATTGCCACACTGGAAAAAGTCGCCAGCGTAAGTAGTTTGGATGTTTATGATGTGGTGAATGTACTCAGACAGAGTGTAGGACAACCTCCGTTAGAAACTGAGCAATAATCTCAGGAAGAGCTGAATACGGATGTGCCTGATTGGGCAAAAGGTAAACCTGAATTGATCATCGATGGGGTGGAAATGTTAAACCGTGGCGAACATCCTCTTGGTCTGGCGATGCAAACCATGCAAAAACTTGAACCGGGCAAATTCATTTTATTAAAAACTAATTTTGAACCGGCGCCTTTAATCGAACAAATGATTAACGCGGGCTACAAAGTGCACCACTCGGTAAATAAAAATAATGCCCAGGAACGATTGACCTTTATTGGAAAATAGTCGGAGAAAAAATGAAGCGGAGTTATGCCTTAGAAACCCTGTCATGGGAACATCATAACGGCCTGGTACTTTCTTTTCGATTGGAAAGAGGGCTGCAATTGGGGGTTGAAATTAATGAATTAAAAAAATATTTGTTACATGTGTGGCAATCTGCGCTTCGTTTTCATTTTCAGGTAGAAGAAAATTATCTGTTTATTGAGGCCTGTAAGGAAGTATTACAGGATGATTTTAATAGAATGTGTTCAGAACATCAGGAGTTTTATTCGATTATTAAATCTTTAAAATATTGTGAAGATGAAAAGAAAATTGACCAATTGATTAATAACTTTTACCAGAAAATTAAGAATCATATTCGTTTTGAAGAGCGGGAGTTTTTCCCAAAAGTCGAAAAAGCACTCTCTAAAATTGATGCCCGCCAACTCGGGCAAAAATTGCATGACTTACATGAACCAGTCGATTTAAGTTGGCCGGTAGAGTTCTGGAAGCAAAAGGATGGTAAAAAGCCATGATGAAGGTTTTGTACCGTAAATCTCGTTGGTTACATAAGATGTTGGGATTGATTTTAATCCCATTCTTAATCTGGATGAGTATTTCGGGTATTATATTGAATCACCCGGAACTCATAGCTCAAATTGATGTTCCGTCATGGTTGATACCTTCGCCTTACAAAATAGATAATTGGAACCGCAGCAGTATCATTGGAACAGTACAGACGTCGGATCGATCCATCTATTTGTACGGCAAAAAAGGTGTCTGGCATGTCGCAAATACAAATTCAATCCGTTTTTTAGGGAATGGTTTTCCTGAGTCGGCCTTTCTTCAAAAAACTTACCACTTAATTTTGCTTACACAAGGTAAAGATTCATTATTACTGGCGGCCACTGATGGAGGATTGTTTTTTAGCCACTTAAAGGACTTAAAATGGCACGAAATTCCTCTTCCGGGTAAAGCCGAAAAACTAAAGAAAATTTTATTCGTTCAAAATAGTTTATTGGTTATTGGCGAATCAAATCTTTATAGGTGCTCTCTGGAGCAATTTCCCGGACCATTTACTATAGTCACTCCAAATAGATTAGAAAATGAAAAACGCATTACTTTGGTTCAGCTCTTTTTTGATTTGCATGATGGGAAAGTCTGGGGATTATTAGGTCGATTATTGATGGATTTAATGGGCTTAATCATCATTTTTGCCAGCATTACAGGATTTTATGTCTGGTTCTGGCCCTGGCGCACCAAAAAATTAGCTACCGTAAGGTTTAAGCCGCAAACCATTAATCGGTTAAGAAGCTGGAATAAATGGCATATTAAAATTGGTGCCATCGTAGCTGTTTTCTTTTTGATATTAGCTGGTACAGGTTTGTTTATGCGTCCTCCATTCCTGGTGGCCATTGCAGAAAAAACATTGCCCGCTCATTACTATCCAGGAAAGCTGAGTAGTAATCCCTGGGAACACAAAATTCATAATGCATTGTACGATGCCCAAAGACAACGTTTAATAATTGCCACTGCAGATGGGTTGTGGAGCGGGCCGCCACAATTAGATCGTCCTTTTAAAAAAATCGAATTAAATGTGCCCATCTTTGTTATGGGACCTACTCATTTTGAGGCCTTACCTAATGGCCATTATCGTATTGCATCGTTTAGTGGAATTTTTGATTACAATCCTTCACAAGACCAGGCTATTGATTTGCTCACAGGACAAAAAGCAAAAAATATTTCAACCGTACGCCCGGCTGAGTTAATGGTAACCGGATATTTTGAACTAAAGGATGGCTCAAAATGGATTACTGCTCATGAACAAGGGATTTGTAATTTACAGGGGCATCCGGTTCATTTATGGCCTGTACCCAAAGAATTGAATACTCAACACACTTTAAGTCTTTGGAACTATATGTTTGAAATACATAATGGACGGATTTTTAAATTTTTAATAGGTGATTTCTACATTTTAATAATCCCTTTGGGTTCTATCATGTTTTTATTGATTACTCTTTGCGGCCTGTTTGATTGGGCTTATCGTAAATTCAGGAAGCCAATATTACAGAGCTCTGAATATCCAGAAGAAATTTTGGTTGGTCAACCGCCGGTGGAGGTTTAAAGATGTTTTTTCGATTATTGCCAATGATTTTAGCAAATGTGTTATTTGCTGCCCATATTTTACGTTTTAATGGAATCGTTCCTGCACTTTTGATAATCCTGTTTGCATTTACACTTCTAATTCGACGCCCGGTAATTCCCAAAATCTGGCAAATCCTTTTATTATTGTCGATCGGAGAGTGGATTCGAGTTACATCGATGTTTGTACGTTATCGTCTGGTTATGGATATGCCTTATGTACGGTTATTAATTATTATGGCTTTGGTTATATTATTTTTTGTATTTGTAATTTTCTGGTGGAATAATCAAAAAATTCAAGAATTTTATCATTTAATTCCCGAGAAAGGAGGTGATCAAAATTAATAGATTTGTTTTTAGATGTTTTCACAATTTATTCACTTAACAAAGGAGGTACCATGCGTATTCCTTTATTTTTCATTTTATTATTCAGTGTAAGCTTGCTTTTTGCAGAGCAAGAGAATTGTATTACCTGCCATAAAGATATTACCCCTGGTATTGTTAATGACTGGCAGTTAAGCCAACACGCCAAGAACGATGTGACCTGTTCAACATGCCACGGCGGAAAACACACAAATGCCAAAGATGTTTCTTATGTTGAGATCCCTACGCCAGAGACCTGTGCTAATTGCCATGAAGACCAGGTTGCGCAATATAAGAAAGGTAAACATGCTATGGCATGGGCAGCCATGAAGGCCATGCCGACCATTCATCACCAACCTATTGGATTAACAGAAGGTATGAAAGGGTGTGGAGGTTGCCATAAATTAGGTCTAAAAACTGAAGAAGAGATCAAACAATTGAAAAAGGAAGGTGCTGGATTTGGCGTAGCTTCCTGCGATGCCTGCCACACGCGTCATACGTTTTCCAAAAAAGAAGCACAACAACCGCAGGCCTGCCAGACCTGTCACATGGGTTTTGATCATCCGCAATGGGAAATGTATTCCTCATCTAAACATGGTGTGCGTGCGCTATTAAAACAAACCGGGCAAATTCATGAATCGGCTTCGGCTCCCACTTGCCAGGATTGTCACATGTCCGAAGGCAACCATGAAGTCCGCACTGCCTGGGGATTCCTGGCCGTACGTACCAATGGCCTTGCCCCATATCCTGGAGAAGACGAAGAATGGTGGATAGACCGCGTAACCATTCTACAAGCCCTGGGTGTGCTAAGCCCCGAGGGCAAACCTACGGCCCGGCTGGATGTGGTGGCAAAGGCTGATGTTGCGCGCTTAAGCAAAGAAGCCTTTGATAAAGAGCGACAGAAAATGATTGAAATCTGTGCGCAATGCCATTCTAAAAATTTTGCCAAAGCCGAACTGGCCAAAGGCGATCAGCTAATCAGAGAAGGCGACAAATTATTAGCCGAAGCCATTCGCATTGTGGCTGATCTTTACAAAGACGGTATTTTAAAACAACAGGAAGGACAAACAGGTAACTTCCCTGATTTGTTGACCTTTCATGATGCGCCGACAACGATTGAACAGACTCTGTTCGAAATGCACCTTAAACATCGCATGCGCCTGTTCCAGGGCGCCTTCCACAACAATCCGGACTACTCGTTATGGTACGGCTGGAGCGAAATGATACGCGATCTGTCGGAAATTAAAGAAAAAGCAGCCGAATTGCGTCAACAGCAAGCCAAAAAGTAAGTTTAACTTCAGGCGTTTTAATTGGCCGGATGTCTTTAGTGGCAATCGGCCATTTTGATTTTTCTAATTAAT
>JAGHBR010000311.1 GCA_021160885.1 Caldisericaceae bacterium | reverse complement strand
CTTACCAATTAGGCTAATCCTCCATTGATCATGTATTTTTCGTTCATCGTTTACTGTTTTTTCAAAAGTCCTTGTGGACGTCCCGCTTCAAGGCGGGGTGCCTTACCAATTAGGCTAATCCTCCATTATTTACTTCTTCTAACCTTTACAATTTACTAATTTAATTTTTTTTTCAACATTAAACAAATTTTTCAACCTACTCTAAATGATTGTCCAACAGGCTGAAATTCGGAAACATCTTGATTGGCTAACTTCTCTCTAATTTGTTCGAAATATTTTACCGTTTCTTTAGAATACAGTCGTTCGCCACAATGTAAACAAACTTCGGCCTTAACTTGCAGAATCGCAGTATGCTGACCGCCTCGTAAAATTTTCTCTACATTCTTTTCAATTAATTCACCACCGCAAACTGGACATTTTTCAAAACGCATTAACTTCTTTTTCCTTTCTGCTTAATCATCAAAATTTGTCTCACAGGTTATTTCCGCAGCTTGGGTTGACGCATTACCATAAAACGTTTCTCCAAGCGCGTCTTTAAAACGTTCCGATTTTTTCAAAATTTCCAACTTCTCAATAATCGGCTCAAGGCGGTCAAACTGCATTAACTCGTTGCGGAATTTGGCAATGTGCGGCAAGCCTTTCAAATAGCCGCTTAAGTGTTTGCGCATCTCAATCACCCCGCGTCGCTCGCCTTTGTACTCCACACTCAATCGGTAATGGCGAATCAACACATCCACACGCTCAGCCAATGTGGGCGGCGGGGGAACTTCACCGGTTTCAATGTAAGCTTTTGTGTCGCGGAAAAGCCAGGGATTGTTAATGGCCCCACGGCCAATCATCACCGCGTCACAGCCGGTTTCGTCGAACATCTTTTTAGCCAGTTGCGCTGTGGTTACATCGCCATTGCCAATCACCGGAATGGACACCGCCTCTTTAACCTTGCGAATCCATTCCCAGTCGGCCTGACCTTTGTAGCCCTGTGCCCGTGTGCGTGCGTGTAAAGCAAGGGCCTCAATGCCCACATCTTCCATCTGTTTGGCAATTTCTACAATTTGAATGGAATTGGCATCCCAGCCCAAACGCGTTTTAGCCGTAACCGGCACCGAAACAGCGCGGGCCACCGCTTTGCAAATTTTAATCATCAACGGCACATCACGTAGCAAACCAGCGCCGGCACCTTTTAAGGCAATCTTTTTTACCGGGCAACCAAAATTAATGTCAATGAAATCCGGCCCCTTTTCCTCAGCCAGTTGAGCCGCTTCGACCACGGCCTCCACGCGGTTGCCGTAAATCTGAATGCCGATGGGATGTTCTTCGGGACGAATGGTCATCTTTCGAAAGGCCTTCTCAGCATCTCTTACCAGCGCTTCGGAACTGATGAATTCCGAGTACACCACATCCGCGCCTAATTCTTTGCACACCATGCGAAAAGGATAATCCGTTACGCTTTCCATTGGGGCCAGAAAAAGCCCGCGCTCAATCTTGTATTTTCTGAATTCAATTACCATTTTTGTTACCTGATTTAAACCGTCAGAAGTTACGGATTTTTGGGGCTAAAGTAAAAACGAAAGAGGCCTTAAAAGGTTTCAATCGGCTGGCGGCCAGCAAAGCTCGCTTGAATTTCATGCCAAAAGAGGATGTCCGTTTCTCCAAGTTGCCAGCACAAAAACACCTCTTGCCCATTGGCACGCACAGCGGGAAAATCCACCAAGCCGTTTTCAATGCTTTTAATTTGAATGCCGGCGTCCAGAATTTGATTTACCAGATTCAAAAATCGCCGGTAACGGTGCGGGTAGGCCTCCAGTGTGTCGGGATGAAAGCCAGGTTTGTAGCGACCATTGTAAACGTCAAAGCCAATCGCTTCCATTTCTTTAAAAATCGCCTGGATTTCAGCCATGTCCTTTTTTAAACACGGAAGCCAGGCCTGCGCTTCTTGCAGAGTAAAATATTTGGCAAAACGATGCGTTTCCATTTCGTACCTAATAACCAACCGAGCGCATTTGTGTTGGTTGGGCAGATTGTTGTTGATTCTTTTTCAGATCAAACCGTTCAATAACTTCATTTCCCACAATCGATTTTTGCACAATTTCATCAATGTCCGCTTCGGTAAAGCCACCGTACCAAATGCCCTGTGGGTAAATAACCAGCGTTGGCCCAAAGCCACATTTACCTAAGCACCCGGCACGATTAATGCGCACCTGTTTCTTAAGTCCCAATTCCTGCACCTTTTGCTTTAAGGCCTGACGAATTTCGCTGCCGCCCGCATTGGCACACGAGGGGATTGGCGCATCAGCTTCCCGTTTATTTTCACACACAAACACATGTTTTTCTGGAAAACTCATGAAACGTCATTTCTTTTAAACTGTCATTTCCGCATCGTAATTTTCCAGATGCTCGCGCACGTGTTCTAAAAATTGCGAGCCCATTGCCCCATCAATCAAGCGGTGGTCAATGGTTAGCGAGAGGTACATCATGGGCCGAATGGCAATAGCGTCGTTAATGACCACCACCCGTTTTTTAACCGCTCCCACACCTAAAATGGCCACCTGCGGCTGGTTAATAATCGGAAAGCCCACTAACGTACCAAACACGCCAAAATTAGAAATCGAAAACGTACCATTTTGAATTTCATCGGGTTTTAATTTTTTGTGGCGTGCTCGAAAAGCAATGTCGTACACGGCCCGGGCCAGCCCTAACAGGTTCTTACTGTCGGCATTGAAAATGTTGGGCACAATCAGCCCATTTTCAACGGCCACAGCAATGCCAATGTTGTAATATTTTTTCAAAACAATCTTGTCATCTTCAATGGAAGCATTTAAATAAGGAAACTCTTTAAGCGCTTTAACCGTTGCCTCTACAATAAAAGGTGTGTAGGTTAAGCTAAAACCTTCGCGCTTTTTAAAGGTTTCTTTGTTCTTTTTAATGATGGCTTCTACAGAAGACATGTCCACTTCGGTGTACAGGCTAACGTGGGCTGAGGTTTGTTTAGAATGCACAATGTGCTCGGCAATGCGCTTGCGCATGTTGTCCATGGGTAAAACTTCCACAGGCCCACCGGTAAAAACATTGACTTCTGCACTCATGGTCGAAGCGGTAGCTTGCACACCTGCCGACTTGCGCGTTTCGAGATAGTTTAAAATGTCCTTTTTAGTGACCCGGCCATTAATGCCGCTGCCCTCGATTTGCTCCAGTTCAGCCATGGACACACCATTTTCACGCGCAATATTTAGAACGACCGGCGAATAAAATCGGCTGCCTTTAGCCACCGCCTTTTTTTCACTTTTTTCAGATTTTACGGACGGCGTTTCAACAGGGGCTTCTAAAACTTCCTCGGGTTCGTCCTGAGCTGGGATTTTGTCCGCTTCTTCTCCCTCCACCTCAATTAAAGCAATGGGTTTGCCCACTTCGACCACGTCTCCTTCTTTGGCCAACAATTTGACCAACTTGCCGGGCACGGGTGTTGGAATTTCCGAATCGACTTTGTCGGTACTGATTTCTAAAATAATTTCGTCATTACCAACCACGTCGCCTTCTTTTTTTAGCCATTTTAAAATCGTGCCTTCGGTGATCGATTCTCCCATTTTGGGCATGACCATTTCAACTGTTTTCATATTCTTCTTTTCCATTTTTGGTTTAACATTACCACTCTGCACTTACAATGAGAGAGTTACTTGTAATTTGCCCCCCTTTGTCCCCCCCTTATTAAGGGGGGATTAAGGGGGGATGATTTCAATTCCTGCAACTAAAACTAATAACTCTCCAATTCTCTTGCTGCTTTTACAATGTCTTCCGTTTGCGGTAGGGCTGCTTTTTCCAGCACAGAGCTAAAAGGCACCGGCGTGTCCGCTCCGGCCACTCGGCGCACGGGTCCATCCAAAAATTCGAAGGCCTGTTCCGCAATTTGCGCTGCAATTTCTGCCCCAAAACCATGAAAGCGCGTGTCTTCGTGCACAATGAGCACCTTACTGGTCTTTTTAACTGAATTAACAATCGTTTCCATGTCCAGCGGATTAATGGTTCGGATGTCAATCACTTCAATTTGCAGGCCTTCTTTTTCCAGCAAACGAGCAGCCTCTAACGATTTGTGCACCAGCGCGCCCCAAGTTACAATGGTTAGATCGTTGCCTTCCCTTTTAATGGCCGCCTTTCCAAAAGGCAACAGGTAATCTTCGTCCGGTTCAGGGGCGGCCGCGTAACTTTGCCGGTACAGACCCTTGTGTTCTAAGAAAAGCACCGGGTCGCCCGAACGAATGGCCGTTTTTAACAAACCTTTAGCATCCGCAGCATTAGAAGGGTAAGCGATTTTGATTCCCGGCAGATGGGCAAAAAAGCCCTCGATGTTTTGCGAATGGCACAACCCGCCGTGAATGTACCCGCCAACCGGCACGCGCACCACCACCGGCGCACTCCAAAAGTTGTAAGCCCGCCAGCGCATGGTAGCTAATTCATTACGAATTTGCATCATGGCGGTCCAGATGTAATCGCCAAATTGGATTTCCACCACCGGTTTTAGACCGTAAACGGCCATGCCAATGGCCACGCCAATAATGCTGGATTCCGCTAAAGGCGCATTAAAGCAGCGTTCTTTGCCAAACTGGGTCGAAAGCCCGGAAGTGGCGGTAAACACACCACCTTTTTTGTCGGCCACATCTTCTCCGAACACGTACATTTTGTCATTGCGAGCCATGTCTTCTTTTAAAGCATGATTAATGGCATCGACCATGACGACGCGCTCACCCGAAGGCTTGCTGGCTTCAAATTTTAAGTGCGCTGTTTCTTCAGCCGGAGCATACAAATAATCATAAATATATTCAGGTCGTGGATCAGGATGCTGCTGAGCCTGTTCTGCCGCCTGATCCACTTCCTTTTTAATTTCATTACGCAGGGTTTGTAATTCTTCAGCAGAGAACAGACCCGCTTCCAACAAAGTATTTTCCAATTTTGGGATCGTATCGTTCTTTTGGTCCTCTTCCAACTCTTTTTTTGAACGGTATTTAATCTGTGAATCCGAAGAAGAATGGGGCAGTAAGCGAACTGTTTCAGCTTCAATCAACACTGGCCCCTTGTCCTGCCGGGCTTTTTAAACCGCTTCTTTCATCACACGAAAAGAGGTAAAGAAATCTGTATCGTCAACTTTGTAGGGCGTTAATCCTTCGTAGTCGGCGGTAAAGCGATAAACGGATTGACGGGTCATCTGCTCGCTGACATGCACCGATATGGCGTACTTGTTGTTTTGAATGACAAAAATAACCGGTAATTTTTCCTTGGCCGCCCAGTTGATAGCTTCATGAAAATCACCCTGACTGGTGGTGCCTTCTCCGGAAGAAACGTAAACCACCTCGTCTTTACCCTGTTTTACGGCCGCCATGGCTGTACCCACAGCCTACAGGTATTGCGTTCCGGTGGGACTGGATTGCGAAACAATACGTAGTTTTTTGTGCCCGTAATGATTGGGCATTTGTCGACCGCCTGAGCTGGGATCATCTTCTTTGGCTAAAAAGTTTAAAAAAACTTCTTCGGGAGTTACGCCATACTGCAGCACGAAGGCCAGATCACGGTAATAAGGGTAAGCGAAATCATAACCCGATTGCAGACTAAAACCGGCTGCCGTTTGAATGGCTTCGTGCCCGGAGCAACCAATGTGAAAGTAGCTTTTACCCTGTTTCAACATGATCAGCATCTTATTGTCCATAAAACGGGCCAGTAACATGTTACGATACATAGATTTAAGTATTTCTTTGTTCAGGCCTTCCAGATCCTTCTGCTTCACCTTTAGTTCAGGCATTCAATATTCTCCTTGCTTTCTTACGAAGATAAATTCTTATTTTCTCTTTGTTGCTCTGCACGCAAGATGGCGCAATTCATCATCAAATAATCCCGAAAGTCTGACACGGGATCGTAACTGCCTTCTTCCAGCCTTATCCTGCAGGCTTCAGAAGCTTCATCTCCCCGAGGGCAGGGAACATCCGGAAATAAAGGTCACATGGCTTGATTTTTAGTCATTTTAGCTTTCCTTTATGCTTAATTGGCGGATTTTTCACTTTAACCGCTACAAAATAATTAACAAAAATCACGGCAAAATATTCCATCTAATTTAGTCCATTGTCACAAAATGTCAAATGCAATTAAAAGTTTTTATCTTTGAGTGTTTGTGCTGGTGTTCCTTGTAGGGCGGGAAAAAACATCTACTTGAAAGCTTTGAAAAAATCATAAAAAACGAATAATTTTGAAT
>JAGHBR010000511.1 GCA_021160885.1 Caldisericaceae bacterium | reverse complement strand
TATTAAATCAGTTTGTTAAGTTAACTTAATAATTAAAGAGGTGCGCCATGAAAAAATCATTGCTCCCATTTTTAAGTTTGATGCTTTTATTTTTCAGCATTCTTCCTTTAAAAGCTCAGGAATCCTGGCTTTTTCAAGATGAAATGACCATTAAATTTCCGACACCGGATAGCGTTACCTATCCCTTTCTCTGTGCTACGGACAATAAAGGCAATCTGTGGGTAATAACCAGTAGTGCTGTTGATACTCGTGGAATGAATGCCCTGTGGATGGCTGCACCTGATGACACTGTTTTCACCCTTGTTGATGATTACACCACTAATCTGGACGTTGAATCAACACGGGGCATTACAACAATTGACGACACGGTGCTGGTTGTTTGCCGTAAACCTGGTACGCCAATGCCTTCTCTCTCCATTATGTACGAATACCCTGATGGTGATCCAGAAAAACGCCTGCAATACACTGCGGGAGGTTACGGTACCTGGGTTTTAGGACTTTCGGCCAATAAGGACAAATTTGTTTATTCCGGTCTTTCTTACCATACTTCCATTCGCGTTTACAATTTTACAGACACGGCTTCGGCTCGCGGCACCTGGGTGCCCATTCAACCTTTGGATCAACATCCTATTGAACCGGGCGGTCATGATGGCACCGGTTTTTCCATAATCCGCGATGTGGCTACCATTCCCGGCGCTGATTACAGCGATCCCAGCACGCCTTTCTTTTCCAGCCGCAACAGCGACACACTCAGCTCAACAGGCGGAATCGCCGTTTGGACCGGAGGAACGCAAACCTCTCCTAAAGATTACGTTGGACAGCGCGTAAGTGATGTTTCGTCTTATCTTTCCTGGCTTTCCTGGACGCCTTATGGCATTGCTTGCGACTCTCAGGGCTATTTGTGGGCTTGTGGCACAGATAGCACACGCCGTTGGGTAAAATCTTTTCTGGTCAGTGGTAATTTCGCGGTGGAAATGGATGAGCTGCCCTCGGCTAACAGTTTGGTTGATCCCGATCCGCAGGGCGCTCCTTTGCTAACCCCTTCGGACATTGCTTTTAGTCCTGATGAAAAATTTGCCTATGTAATTGATCAGCAAGCCAAGTGTGCATTTGTCTTTTCCCATGGCCCTATACAGGCGCTTGACGAGCAGGACGCGCTTATTCCGCAGTCAACCAAATTACTTGGTAATTTCCCGAATCCGTTTAATGCCCAGACTACCATTGAATATCAGTTAAGTAAAACACAAAATGTTAAACTTTTGATTTTTAACAATTCCGGCCAACAGTTAAAAAAGATCAATGTCGGAAAGCAAGCTGCCGGGCGGCATCAGATTACAATTAACGGCAACAACTGGGCTTCGGGCATTTACTACTACCAGCTTCGGGGAGAAAACACAGTTCAAACAAGAAAAATGCTGCTGATCAAATAGTTGAATGATATCCCTCTAAATCCCCCCTTAATAAGGGGGGAATAAAAGGGGGGATTCTATTGTCATATAAAGGACTTATCATTTGATTTCCAGAATCCAATTTTCTTTTTCAAAAATTGTGGCGTATTTTTTACTACTGTTTACATTTTTAACTTTTTCAGTTGCCTGCCGGGCGCAGACAAAACGTCTATTTTTGTGGGTGGACGCCAGCGCCAATTGGGTGCAATTGAGCGATTCGCTTGCCCTTGAAGCAATGGTGCAAAAAACTTCGGAGGTCGGCTTTACAGATCTGGTAATCGATGTCAAGCCAAATTTCGGTTATGTGCTGTACCCAAGCAAAATCGCCCCCCGCCTATTAAAATGGAAGGGCGTGCAGCGCAGTGCTGACTACGACTATCTGGCCCACATGATTCAAGCCGGAACGCGCCATGGTTTAAAAATCCACGCCGCTTTAAACATTTTCTCTGAAGGCAGTCGGCCCAGCGGCCTTGGGCTTGTGTACGAAAGCCATCCCGAATGGCAAACTATTCTTTACCAGCCCGATGGTTTGAAGCCGATCAGCCAGGTCGATGACAAGCAATCGATGTTTGTCAATCCTGCCAGAGAGGATGTACAAAAGTACGAGTTGTCGTTAATTGCAGAAATTGTACGTAACTACCCGAAACTAACCGGCATCATTTTAGATCGCGCCCGCTTCGATGGCATTTCTTCAGATTTTAGCCAGGAATCCCGTCAAGCATTCGAAGGTTTTTTAAACAAAAAAGCGGCCCACTGGCCAAACGATATTTTTAGCTGGCAAAAACAGACCTCAGAGGCTGACCCTACGCCATCACCCGGCCCGCTTTTTAAAAAATGGATTTTCTGGCGCGCCAAACTCATTCACGATTTTTTTGTAAAAGCCCGTAATGCGGTCAAAGCCATCAATCCTCAGCTTGAATTTGGCGATTACGCGGGCTCATGGTATCCCACCTATTACGAAGTGGGCGTTAATTGGGCCAGTAAAAATTATCAGCCGCCTTTCTGGTGGGCAGATTCCAACTACTATTCTACGGGTTACGCTGAACTGTTAGATTTTTTCATGTCCGGCTGTTATTATTTTGAAGTGACTATTGATGAGCTTAAGTTACCCGAAGTGCGGCTGGATTTACACCAGGAAGCGGCCATGAAAAAAGGTAAACAATTCTGGTACAGCGTGGAAGGAGCATGCGACATTACCAATCAGGTTATTCAAGATGCCACTACTGTTTACGGTAGTTTGTTTGTTCAGCAGTACAAGGGGCATCCTCTGCAATTTAAACGCGCCGTGGAAATGGCGCTAAACAAAACAGACGGTTTGATGCTGTTTGATCTGATTTATATTGCTGAATATGACTGGTGGGATCTTTTGCAAAAAACATTCACCAGATTTAACTAATTAAAGGCCAGGCATGAAGAACAATTATTTTCTGTGTTTTGTAGTTTTTCTTTTTCTCTTTTCAAGCTACGCTTTTACTCAGGATAGCTTGTTATTTATTGTTCGTGTGGATGACATTTTAAGTCGCAACACCACCATACAACCGCGCAGTATTGTACCTTTTGAACAAGTTATTGAATCCTTTGGCGCTAAAGTAAGCTGGGCGGTTATTCCTCACCGTTTAGTGGAACCAGAAAACAACGACGGCCATCTAATAGCCGAATTGGCTGCTACTGTACAAAAAGGTCACGAAGTGGCACAGCATGGCTACAATCACATTTGTGTTCTCTGCGGCAAGTACCATGAATTTTACTGTACAACTTACAATCAACCGTTCACCTATGATCAACAAAGTGCCTGGATTTACAATGGAAAACAGATATTGCAGGATAGCGCCGGCATTACGCCGGTTTCGTTTGTGCCCCCTTCGCATGTGGCCGACAGCACTACCTTTAAGGCGCTGGTTGATCTGGGATTTAACCTGATCTCTACTTCCGGTGAAAATTTAACCGAGTTCAGGGAAGGGCTGTTTAACATAACGCCCGGTCCTGATTACAGCTGGGGCTTAACTGCTGAAACCTTTGATTCTCAATTGCAATTGGCTTTAACAGATATTAAACGTACTTTTGCTGAACAGAACCTTTACACTATGCTCTTTCACGATCCCTTTATTCGTCAGGGATACGAAAACGGTCTGGTTCTGCAATGGACAGCTGAATTATTGGATTCATTACAAACCATTTACGGCCAGCGCTTAAAATTTGTTACTCTTAGTCAGGCGCGGGCTTTACTTTTAAAAAAGACTGCTATTGCCCGCACCAGGAAGTTATTCTTACAAAATTTTAAATTAAGCCAGAACTACCCTAATCCTTTTAACGGGCAAACAGCAATTGCTTACCATCTCGATCGGGCTGCTCAAAATGTCTCTGTTCGGTTTTTTGATGTCAACGGCAATCTTATTGAATCACGAAACTTAGGCCATCATTTACCAGGTAATTACCAGTTTAAATGGCATCCCGTTGCCCTGGCTTCTGGTCGTTATTGGTACGTTTTTGATGTACGGTTTAACGATGGGCGGCAGGCCCAACAAATTAAAACGTGTACATTTTTAAAGTAAAACAATATGAAGAAAATTTTTATTTTTTTGCTCTTTTCCGTTCAGATAGTATCAGCGCAATTGCCCCAGGCACGTGGTGTTTGGCTCAGTCGCGACATTCTTGAAGTAGGTCCGGAATTAATTGAAGAGACCTGTTACAAGCTGGCCAGAGCCAATTTCAATCGCATCTTTGTTGATGTTTATTATCTGGGATCGACCATTTACCCAAGCGATGTATTAGAAGAGGCCGGCGGCCCGCGACAGATGAGCGCCTTTTGGGGTAGAGACCCGCTGGCAGAAACGATTGAGATCGCCCATCGCTGGAATCTGGAAGTAATTGCCTGGTTTGAATACGGTTTAATGAGTTACTACAGCGGCCAGGATACCAGCGATAGTGGACCTGTGCTTAGCGCTCATCCTGATTGGGAAGCTATTGACCATAACGGATTGCATTTTCAGCAAAATGAGTGGGGCGCTTTCCACTGGATGGACCCTGCTCACCCACAGGTTAAACAATTTATGGAAAATTTGTTTGCCGAAATTGCTGCCAGATATCCAGAGCTGGACGGTATTGAGACGGATCGCATCCGCTACCCTTCCGCTGATTTTTCTTACTCAAATATTTCGCGGCAGCGCTACCAACAGCAAACCGCTGGTAGCGATCCGTTGCAAATTTACCCGGGCCACAGTGAGTGGTCGCAATGGGTTAGCTGGCGGGAAAGTCAAATCAATCAAATTGCCAAACGAATTTACAGAGCTGTGAAAGCACTTCAGCCAGACTTACTGGTTTCGGCCGCCGTGGCTCCGGCTTACATGTTATTGAGCGGCTCAAAGCTGCAGCGCTGGGATGTTTGGAGCGATAGCGGTTACGTAGATGCTCTGGAACCCATGCTTTACCTGAATGACAGTGACTTCCCAAATCAATTTAATCTGACCAGACAAATGATTAATCCCAGGGTTTTGTTTTACTCAGGCATCGATTTTAAAAATGAAAATTCTTTGATCTACCAGATGAACTACGCATTTTCGCATCAGGCAGATGGCGTAACCATCTGGTATTACGGAGATTTGAACGACTCGTTATTGAAAACCATCCGTGAACAGGTATTCAGGGAAAAAGCACGGCTCCCGCATCAAGACATGATTGTTGATGAACAAAGTTACAAATACTTTTCTGCCAGCGGCAGCTGGCAAAAGCAAGATGTTGGGTTTGCCGGTGCAAGCCTGTCAAGTTCTGATCTAACTGCCCAGGCAACCTTTTGGGCGCCAGTTTGGTTAAGCGGGAATTATGCTCTTTTTGCCCGCTGGCCTGCGCTGGATGAGCTAACTGACCAGGCTTGTTTTGAAATTAACCTTAATGGAACGACGTACAAAAAAATACTCAACCAACAGCAGAAAAAGGATGAGTGGGTCTTTTTACATGAAGATTCCTTAAATTTTGGTTCAACAGTACAGGTAAAAATCTTAAATAATGGAAACGGCGCTTTAGCCGTGGATGCACTGCGTCTTTTAAAACGGCAACCTTTAAAGGTTATTGATTTTTTTACACCGGATTCCGAACATTTGAATTTACAGTTCAATCAATGGATTGACCAATCGGAAGTGCCTGACAGCGCGCACTTTAATTTCAATCCGCCGGTTAAAAAGCTGACGGTTGCCTTTTCCGGACAAGATCGCGCCAGTCTGATTTTGCAAAGTCCATTTTTCCACTCCGGTCAATTCTATCAGTTGCTGATTCACGGTTTGAAAGATGCCTCGGGCTTTCCTTTGAACGATGTTCAGCTTTCTTTTGTGTTCGATTGGCAAACCGATGTTCTGCTCATTGACAACCAATCGGCGACCTTCATCACCAACGGATCCTGGCAGCAAGTTGAAGACTCCTGCGCGGTAAACGGCAACTATCTGTACGTGACAGCCGGCAGTGGAAATCAATACGCTCAGTGGTGGACATCCATCAACAAAACCGGTTATTACCAGATAGAAGCCTTTGTGCCCTGCAGCGCTTTTGAACTGAGCAACAACGCGCACTACACAGTGCTGCACAATTTTGGCGTGCAATCTGTAACAGTTGATCAACAAGCTGCAGCTGGAGGCTGGGCAGAGCTGGGTACTTTCTTCATTAAAGAGGGTAAAACAGTTAGCATTAAGATCGACAACTTAAGCGAAAAGGGACTGATTGCCGCGGATGCCGTTCGTTTAAGTCGTACTTTTAGTCCCATGGATTTACCGGAAAGCAAAGGACGGGTGGCCGGTGATTTTGTAATAGGCAATAATTACCCGAATCCTTTCAATAATCAGACGGTGATTCCATTGTACCTGTCACATAGAGCGGAGATTCAAATAGAAATTTTTGACGTAAGCGGGCGGCGTGTTCTATTGTTGCCAAAGCAGTCCTTTGCGGCAGGACACCACCAGTTAAAAGTAGAAGCAACCCATTTAAGCAGCGGACTTTATTTTTATGTGTTGCGCATTAAGGGGCAAAAACAGCAACAACGCATGCACGTTGGGAAGTTTGTTGTGTTAAAATAAAAAGCAAACCATTGACAGTACTGTCATTTCGAACCCCGATTTATCGGGATGAAAAATCCCTTCCGGATATAATGAAAGGGATTTCTCCTCGTCCGCTAAAGCGGACTCGTCGAAATGACATAAAAAAGGTTGAAGCGGATTCGTCAAAATGACAAAGTGGTGAGCTAAAGCGGAATCGTTAAAATGACAAAAACAGTAAAACAACAAGAGCAAAAAATGGACTTAACCAAATTGAGACAATTCAGTTTACTAATTCTGTTTTCATTAGTTTTAACACTTCAGGTCCTTGGCCAATCGCCCAAGGGTAAAATCATGGGCCGCGTGGTCGATGCTAAAAGCGGCCAGCCATTGCCCGGAGCCAATGTTTACATTGAGGGCACCACTCTGGGCGCAGCCTCGGATTTGGAAGGTTTTTACTACATTCTTAATGTTCCGGCCGGAAAACACACCGTAGTGTGTCAGATGGTCGGTTACCAGACCGTGCGCCAAACCCAGGTGGCAGTGGTGGTTGACCGCACCACGCGCGTCGATTTCCAATTAAAAGAAGCTATTGAAGAAACTGAGCCGGTAGAAGTGGTGGCCAAAAAGGCGACCGTTGTGCGCGATTTGACGGCTACGGCAAACTTCATGGATGCCAGAGAAATTCAAAGCGCGCCCATTCAGGGGTTGCGGCAAATGATTCAACTAAATGCCAATGTAACGCGCAATCCCAATGGCACTTTTTCCATTCGCGGCGGTGGCTCCTTTGATGTTCAGGTACAATTTAACGGTATTGAACAAATCACTTCTAACAGCGGAGTGCCGGGCTACAATTTTATGGGCGAAAAATCCAACACCAGTTGGAAGTATGATTACAATCCTTTGGGTGTGGAGCAGATGGAAGTCATTTCCGGCGGATTTAGCGCCGAATACGGCAATGCCCAATCGGGAATTGTTAAAGTTGTGACCAAAGAAGGTGGCAGTGAATTTCATGGTGATTTTAGAATGGAAATACGACCGCCGGGCAAATACCATTACGGACCTTACCTTTACGGCCCCGAAACTGTTGAATGGAAAAACTGGGGAACGTTCGAAAAATGGCAACAATGGCGCGACGAAAATGCGCCAGACATCCCGGATGATTCGTTGTACAACGATTATTACCAGAAATGGATTGCCAATCATTCACCTGGTAAAAATAACCGTTCCAATCCATTAGGTGTTTATGACTACCGTAAATTGCTTTACAAACGATACCTTTTTGGATTTGGCGGTCCTTTAAGCAAGGACGATAAGCTACGTTTCTTTTTGTCTGCTGAATACCGCTCCACGCCGGCCCGCATTCCCAGCGTGGAGCGAAGCCAGATCTACCAGAACTACAGTTTAAATTTAACCTGGCAGCTTACCAATAAGGACAAACTAAAATTTTTAACACAATATCAGGGCTACCGGGGTTCGGTTTGGTCCGGTTCCGATGACATTCGCTGGGCTTCAATTATCGGACAGTGGCCGCAGTACAAGTATGTGCTGATTTTTGACAGTCCAAAAGAAGAAACCACCACTACCGAAAGCTTAAGCTGGACGCATGTGTTTTCTAAAAATACCTTTTTAGAAGCCATGTTATGGCATCAACGGGAGCTTTACGTAGAGCGCAACAGGTCGATTATTACGGCCAACGATCCCTGGCTCATTCGGGCTGGTCCCTGGGATGAAGAGTTTCGCAGAATCGTGTACGCTTTTACTTCGCTTTACGCACTGGACAATCTTACTCATGTGTGGAATGCCGCGCTTGACTTGACCAGTCAGGTAACCAATCGCCATCAGTTAAAGATCGGAACCAAGGCTCAGTATTGGGATACGCGTTACAACGGAGAATCCGGCGCCCGATTAAACGCTTTTATTTCCTATTCGGGCTTCGCTGAATATTACCACGCCTATCCTTATTACTTTGCCATGTACGCCCAGGATAAAATTGAAGTGGAAGAAATTGTGGCCAATGTGGGTGTGCGCTTCGAAGGCTTTAACATGAATACCGATGCGCCGGTAGATCGCTTTCA
Source organism: Caldisericaceae bacterium (assembly GCA_021160885.1). Taxonomy (GTDB): domain Bacteria; phylum Calditrichota; class Calditrichia; order Calditrichales; family Calditrichaceae; genus Caldithrix. Next base: position 6,112 of record JAGHBR010000511.1, on the reverse strand, counting down.
ACCCTTTTATTTTGGCACCGGTCAGGGCGGCGGCCCTTTTATTGGAGATCCGGGCGATCCGCGGACACGGAAGCCCAAAACGCATCTGGCTGTTTCGCCGCGCTTTGGTCTCTCCTTTCCGATTGGCGAAAACACCGCCTTTCGTTTACAATATGGCCATTTTTATTCCATGCCTTTATTCCGGCAAACCATTTCCCGTTCTACCTGGCAAGGCTGGCGCATGTACGGGAATCCCGATTTGGGCTTTAAAAAGACCATCAGCTACGAAATTGGTTTACAAAAAGGCATCAAAGGTCACAGGCTGGACATCGCCGCCTATTACAACGATCGTGTCCATCAAACGGTGCGCGTCAACATTCATTCGCCTCAGGGCTCTCAGCAGGTGGCGCCGCAAAATCCCTATTACATTTCTTATGAAAACAATGGTTACGGAGCTACCAAAGGGATTGAAGTTTCGGTTAACCGTGTTGCGCCGGGCAATTGGAATTATCGCCTGAGCTACAGCTTTGCACGTACCACTTTTGGGGCTTATGGCGCTATCGACATTTACGAGGACCCGAACGATCCCCGTTCCTTTTTAGAAAGAAGAAGCGCCACCGATTTTGTTACCGGACAAGATCGTACGCATTCATTCCGGGCGCTGGTTTCTTACCAGTTGTCACCGGAAATTCTGACTAAAATTCCCCGATTTTTAAGCATTAGATCAGCTAATGCCAGTATGATTTATTCGGTAAAAAGCGGCACGCCTTACACCTATGTTACCAGCTACGATCAGTTCACCGACGTGATTAATAATCGCCGCTACCCGTTAGAACAACGCACTGATTTGAACATTACGATCAAAAGCAATTTACTGGGCATTCAGCCGGTTCTTTCGGTACGCGTGGAAAATCTTTTTAACGACAAATGGCTAACGCCCTTGCTGGATGCTACGGAACTGCGCAACTGGGTGGAATACGGGATTACGCGCGATACCCCGCCTTCTGACGATCCCAATGACCCGCAGGCGCGTATTTACAAGTTTCGTTACTATCAGACGTACCGTAATATGCCAACAGCGGTTTATTTTAGTCTGGGGGTGAGTTTTTAGAATGAATAAAGGTTATTGCGATTGTCATTTCGACGAATCCGCTTTAGCAGATGATGAGAAATGACAGGGGGTGTGGAGATGACAATGGGTGTGGTAATAATGCGCTTTAAAGAAACGCTTTCGTGTTAAATTTAAACCATGGTATTGAAGCATGAAATATTTTAAAACACTTTGTTTTGCTTTTGTTCTGCTCTGCTCAACGTTTTTCAGCAACAAGTTACTGGCTCAGGTAGAAGCCAATGCCATCTTTTTAAAACGCGGCATGTTGTGGGAAACCATCAACGTGGCTAAGATAGGGCCGGTATTTCAAAGCTGGCAGCACAAAGGTTACGGCATGGATTTTCCCGGTTTTGATCCGGAGTACATTCCACAGCAGGTGGGCGGCGCCAACACGCATCACGCCGGCGGCGGCTTTTGGATGGCTGCCCGTCGCCCATCCGCGCCAGACACCGTCTGGGCCGTCCAGGACTGGGCCATGTTTGCCACTTCAGTGGGCCTTTCCGAGACGAACAGCCCTTACCTGCTCAAAAAACATCGTTTACGCTGGCCCAATGGTGAAAATTACGGTTTTCAGACTGATCCCAATGAAGCAGAAGAAGTTGTGGAAACCGAATGGGAATTTAATCCATCTTACCGTTTTCCTTATTTACCTGGTCGTTTTTTGCCTGTACGCGTTAAACGCACCGTGCGCGCCTGGAGCAGTTCGGCCATTGATGAAAAATATCTGATCATTGAATACGTAATAACCAACATTTCTCGTGAAGCACACATTTTCAACAATCAAAAGGCCACGCCTGAGGCTTACCGCATTTTACAAGCCGACTCCGTTTTGCAGGATGCCTATCTGCTATTTACTTACGCCTTTTCCATTAATTACCGCGGATGGTCCATTCTCTACCCGCAATTGGGTAATGGCGCACGCAACAATCGCTTTTTGTACGATCCCAAACGAATGATGCTTTACGGCTGGGCCGACGATTATACCGCTGCCGAAGGCAATCAAAAATTTGATCCTTACGTGTACGAAAGCGGCGGTCCGCCCAGCGGCAAAGAATGGCTGGCTCCGGCCTTTGCCGGAATTAAATTTTTGCACATTTCGCGTAATGATCTGGGATTGGAAAATTTCATCAATCCCACCAATGTGGGCTGGTCGGTAAGCGAACCGGCAAATTCTTACCCGTTTACCGGATTGGAAACTCCGGAACAACGTTACGAAGCCATGAAAGACCTGAGTAAAACCTACAACCCGATCCTCTTTCCGCAGGGACTTTCGGACACACGCTGGGGAAATGCCCGGCTGTGGAGTATGGTTTCACTAGGTCCCTGGACTCTACAGCCTGGTGATTCAATTAAAATTGTAATGGCTGAAGTGGTGGGCAGCATCGATTTAAGCCGCCTGACCGATTTGGATTTAACGGAACAGGAAATCGCGCAGCAAGGATTGCAGGACTTGCAATACACGGCCGATCGAGCCCAATTCAATTATGATCATGGTTACAATGTGCCCGACCCGCCACAGCCGCCAGTTTCCTTTACTTTAACCCGTTTACAGCAACAAACTGTAGGGAACGTGCTCACCTGGGGCAATGAAGCCGAAGCCATCTCTGATCCTGATTACATTGGCGATGAAAGCTACGATCTGGCCGGCTACCGCATTTACCGTTCTGATTACATGCCTTTTGGGCCGTGGAAATTAATAGCCGAAATTCCGACACGTTCGCCCGATTTTTTCGATGAACAAAGCCAGACCTATCAATACATTGACACACTGGTTAATGTGGGTTTTAGTTACTACTACGCCATCACCAGCTTTGACAGCGGCCATGTCAGCTGGCCGGTAGATCCATCGGCGCGTTTTAAAGAGACCGGCAGTAATCGCGTGCCGCCGCTGGAAAGTTCAAAGTATCCTAACCACACGGTTGAACCTTTTGCAGCTGCTTTTGCGCCGCAAAACGAAACATTAAACAAAATTCTGGTAGTACCTAATCCTTTTGTCATTCGTTCCGGTTACACCACGCCTGGCGGACGCGATTTGATCTCTTTTGTCAATATTCCCAGTCCCTGTACCATTCGCATTTACACGGTTCGGGGCGATTTAATTAAAACCATTGAACACAAGGTGGATACCGGTATTGCCCAGTGGGATCAGATCACGGATTACGGACAATACGCCGAAAGCGGAATTTACATTTTTCAGGTAAAATCGTTAGCCGGACCGACGCGAAATCAAACGTTTACCGGTAAGTTCGCCATTGTACGTTAAACTTAAACAAAAGAGTAATTGAGATGAAAGCAAAGGCCAAATTAAAAAATAAAAACCTGTTAGCGCTTTTAGTCGTTCTGTTCGCCTTTTACTCTTCTTCCCTGGCGCAATTCAGAAAAGCAGGCACCACCGGCTATGTGTTTCTTGAAATTCCAACCAGCGCGCGTGTGAGCGCCATGGGTGAAACCTCGGTTGCCCTGACCGATGCGGGAGCGGCTTCTCTTTTAACTAATCCTTCGCTGCTGGCCTTTTCAGAATATGGCTGGAATCTGTACGCTTCTTCAGCTAATTACCTGGCTGATATCAAACATCAGACGGCTGCCATTGGCTTCAGGTTGGGTACCGCCACGTTTGCCGGCCTTAGTCTTAATTTTATGGATTTCGGAAAAATGACACACACCATCAATGCCGACCCGGAAAACCCGGGCGGCAGTTACCTGATTCTGGGCGATTACACGGCCGATGCCTACGCCCTGGGGCTAAGTTTCAGCCGTAAGTTAACGCAATTTTTTGCCTTTGGTCTGAAGGCCAAGTACGTTCGCGAACGCATCGACACTTACAGTTCAGACAATGTTTTGCTGGACATGGGAATGGTTTACCAGACACGTTTCAGAACTTTTCGTCTGGGCGGTTACATTCAGAATTTTGGCATAGATGCTAAATACATCGGCGATTCTTTTAAAATGCCCATGATTTTTCGGCTGGGCTGTGCCATGGAACTGTTTGGTAACCAGAAGACAGCCGACCGCTTAACCATAGCCGTTGACGCCCTGCATCCCAGCGACTTTAGCGAACGACTGCACATAGGCAGCGAACTGCTTTTACGCAAGGTCTTACTTCTACGGGCCGGTTACAAATTCAACTACGACGAAGAAGGCCTGACCGCCGGCGCAGGCTTACGATGGGCCTGGCAGCAATACGGTTTTAGCCTGGATATGGGTTACACTGATTTCGGCCGTTTAGGTTCAGTGCTCAGGTTTGGGCTTTCCATTCACGGGAAAAATTAAACGGGGATGACAATGATTTACTCTACAAAAATTCAAAGAATATTAATATTAATCATGCTGAAATTTCTACTTGCTTCGATGGCTTGCGCAGCCAATATCAAACTACATTCTATCACTCCACTGGCCGCTTTTAATATGGCATTCGATTTAAAAGAAAATCAGCAATTGAATAGTGTAAACGGTGCCGGGGCAGGCGCAACTATTCGATTTTCGCTTGGCCAAAAATGGAATTTCCTATTTACCAGCGGTTACTTCAATCTAAAAGTAAATCAAAACAATCCAATTGACTACTGGAACTGGGAGTTCTGGAATCGATTTTACGGAAATTACATTCGCGATTTGCAACGCGACAGCAATTACGTGGCTCAGCTATCTTACCGTCAGCATCTGCACTTAATCCCCTTTATTGTTCAGTTAGAGTTTTCGCAACCTCTCGGTGAGCAATTCACCATCCAGGCGGCTTTTGGCGGAGGCATTTTTTATTTCAAAAGAGTGTTAACTGTTCATGAAAAATGGACAAAATACTTTCCTGAAAAAGACTATCGTTTTACTTACGCATTTGACAATCATGCAAATCCTCACTCGGGTACAATTCCTGCGTGTAACCTGGCGCTCCAAACCAATTACCGTTTAAGAGCTAATTTAAATTTAAATGCCGGTGTTCAGTGGGGCTATTTTTTTAAGACTGGAACAAAACAATTTTTTCCGTTCCGGCAACTGGTGCAATTTCAGCTTGGATTCCAATTTTTGCATTAAACAAAGGTGTTAAGATGAAAAGTCGTTTTAGTTTAAAGAAGATTTTCCCTCTTTTGCTTTTCCTGTTGCTGATTTTTAACAAGCCTTCCATGGCCCAAACTTCCATTGGGGTAGGGCTGGGCAACGCTTACCTGCAACCCGTGGGCTCTTTACATGACTGGTTTAGCGGGAGCTTTAATGCCCCGCGCCTGGAATTCATTTTTAATCGACAGTCATCAGGCCTCTGGCATATTTTTGCCACCGCCATTCATTTTGATCAACCCAACAAAGATAAACTTTTTTACAAAGATTTACATCTTGATCTCAAGCTTTATGGCTTGGGAGTTGGTTACCTTTCCTTTTTGAGTCGGCCGGTTTGGGGGTTACAACCTTTTGGCCAGGCAGAAGTTACGCTTTTTCGCTGGCAGGCGTTGCGCGGCGCTTATCAGCTGGAAGAACGACTGGTACCGGAGCGTTTTCAGCAGGGCTGGAGCTTTGCCGGCAGCTTAGGTGCGGGCCTGCTGGTGCATCTGACTTCAAATTTAAAAATAAGCACATCGATAAATTACCAGCTGGTGGTAGCCGAACTCTGGCCAGCTCTTGCTTTACATTTAGAAAATGTCAGCGGCTTACAAATGGCAGGCTTGCATTTAAAATTGCAATGGTGGTTTTAAAAAGCTTTAACAATCCTTTGATATGGTTAACAGTCATGAGGAAATTTTTATAATCCGCTCTTCAACTTTTAATGTTCTTTTCTTCGCTCAGTGCAATCAAAAAAGCCAGGAAAGCATTCAACTTTCCTGGCTTAATGCATTTTTCTACTTCAATACCACCATCTTCTTGACGAGGCTGATTTGCTTGTTGCTCTGCAAGCCACGAGCATTCAATACATAAAAGTAAATTCCGCTGGAAAAAGCAGCCGCATCAAACGGATATTTGTAATAACCGGCCGTTTGTTTTTTATTGACCAACTCTTTGACTTTTTGGCCAAGCAGATTGTAAACAACCAACTGTACC
>JAGHBR010000033.1 GCA_021160885.1 Caldisericaceae bacterium | reverse complement strand
TTATTGATGAAAACGACATCTGGGCCGTGGGCGAAATTTACACCGCGGATGATAAATACAATGCTGCACACTGGGATGGGGAGAAGTGGGAGTTGATGAAGATATTTATTAAAGGATATTTTTATCCGTTAAAAACAATTTTTTCTTTTGTTAAAACAGATATTTGGGTAGCTAACTTAACTATTATGCATTTTAATGGAAAAAATATTGATTACTATACCACTCCTCCATTAGATGAGAACGGTCATGCACATAGGATAAACAAAATATGGGGCACGTCGAGTTCGGATTTGTACGTAGTGGGCAACAACGGTTTGATTGCGCACTACAACGGCCAGGAATGGCAGCGGATAGAAAGCGGGACGGATTTGCCCATTCAGGATATTTTGGGGGCATTTAATAAAGAAACCGGTAAATATGAAATATTATGTGTTGCTTCAAACGAATACAATAATTATGGAAAAAAGATAATTAATATTGAAAATAAAAAAGCAACTTTTATTCAGGATGATGGTCTCCCCTGGAGTTTAAGAAGTATATGGTTTATTCCTGACCGAGTTTATTATGTTTGTGGTTCTGGAATTTTTTTTAATAAATCGTTACATAATCATTGGAAAGAAGTTGGAAAGAATATTCAATTTTATTCAAAATATATTAAAGGTTTTGATTTTAATGATATTTTTATAGTAGGTGCCTTTGGATTAGTATCTCATTATAATGGAATACATTGGTTTCAATATTTAAACAAAGCATGGGATGCATTCAATGGAGCATATTATTGTTTGGATTATAAAAGAAATCTAATGGTGGCTGTAGGAGAAAAATTAGATCAATCCATTAATACAAAAGCCGTAATTCTTATTGGACGTAAAAAATAAAGGAAGGAGGTGGTCAAATTGAAAGAATAAGATAAAGCCGCTGTTATGTTGCCTCCATAACAGCGGCCCGGCCAATTAAATGTTAAGGAGTAAATTGGACTTAACATTATCATTGCCACTCCAATTTACTCCTTTTGAAAGTAAATTTCAACGAAGGGAGCAAATTATGAATAAGAAGTCAATTTTTCTTAGCATTATTATTTTTCTATTCTCAATTAAACTATGGGCGCAAGGCCAACAACAGGGCGTTTTTGCACTTCAGAAAAGTGATAAATCGGTATATGTAAAAAATATTAATAATACATTAACTAAATCTGATTATTTAGCAGATAATGTTGTGGCCTGGTATGCAGGAAGGTCTGGTAATGAAAAACACAGAGGATTTTTTGAATGGAATATTACTGATGATGTTATTCCAGACGGTTCAACCATAACAAGTGCTCGGATCCTAATAACAGGCATTTCCAGCTTTCCTTACAATACTCGGCTACAAGCAGGATTTTATACAATAGATCAAAATCTTGATCAAGCCAGTGCGGAGTATTTGTGGAATATTACCGATTGGTTTAATAATCAAGATGAAAATTACATAGGAAGCGCAACCAGTTCAAATGATGTAATTGATAAAACATTTCAGCAAGGTTCTGATTTCACTAATGCGATAGAGAATAGTTTAGTAAATGATGTTTTTACTTTAGGCCTTATTGATTTTAATGAAGTAACGCATGAATATAGATATAGCTTTGCAAAAGCAAATGTCAAATTGGAAATACACTTTAACCGGCCGCCAATAACAGTTACCATAAATCAAGTTCTGGCAGATAATTCAACCGTTGTTCAGGGCGTAAGCCGTTGGGATGGAAATCAGTTTAGCGATGTTGGTCAATTACCTGCCTATCCAACTTTTTATGTGGGAACCATTGAAATATTGCAGGCAAATCAGAGTTTAAAATCCAATAATCCAAAGCAGAAATACAATAATTGGAATGAATTAAGTGATGTAACGAATCATCATGTTTTTGACATTCAATCAAAATCAAATAATTTTACCGCTCATTTTGCAAAAACTTATGAAACTGTGACAATTAAATCGACTTTAACCGATGGCACAAATGGCGATAATATCTGGTTTAAAGATCCATGGTTAATTGATTATGACGATCCTGTTTATGGAGATACGCCAAGGAATCGTGGCATGGATGACGATGGTCCCGATAAATTAGAATTTAAGCAAAGGCCATCGCCCTTTAATCCAGATTACACCACAAATTATAACGGCGACGTGTACCAGGGCGTGTTTTTGGATCAAGGGTTTGATGGAACTAATTGGAGCCATCCTTATTACTCCGTCAAAGCCGAAGCTCAGCAAACCTTCACCGCCCACGGGCAGGATGTAACCGGTTACTTTTTAGGCTGGGAAGGTACGGATGTGGTTTTTGAGCATCCTGATCAGCAAGAAACCGCCGTGGTATTTCAGGCCGATGGGGCCGAAGCGCGGGCGGTGTACAAGGGGCATCTGGCAAGCAGCGTGGCCCGTGCCACCGGCTACAACAACGGTCGGCGGTTGTGCAAAACCAATGACGGCAAGCTGCACCTGGTTTACGAAGACGACAACACCATCTGGTACACCTATTCCGCCAACAACGGCCAGACCTGGGCCAAAGAATTTAACATTTCGCCCAGACCCTATTCGCAAAACTTAATTTCCCATTCATTTAAAAATCCTTCCATCGCCACAGACGGTAGCCGAATCTATGTTGTCTTTGAAGAAGTGGTGCAAAGCAACAGCGCCACCAAT
>JAGHBR010000305.1 GCA_021160885.1 Caldisericaceae bacterium | reverse complement strand
GATCGTCGGATTGTTCAAAAAAGCATGTAAAATTGCTGTTGTTCAAGCACTTCATCTATTTCTGGCTGATTGGAGCGGATTTCAAAAAAATCAAGTCCAATGACATCCCGCGAAAGGTTTTTAAGAATCTGATTTAATAATAAAGCAAACAACAAAATGTATTTTTCACTAAATTTGTTGATTTGAGATAAATCGATTTTTATTTCGGGCAAGATTTGAATATTGATCGTTTCAATTTCATCAAAAATAGATCGTAATTTGTGCTGCGCTCTATTTAAAGCTAACTGCAGATTTTTACTTCCTGCGCTTTGTATCAGATCAGAAAATTTTTCTAACAAATAACGCTCAATAGCATTTAGAATGCGGCTTTCTTCTTTTGACCAGCCTGGATTTTCACTTAAGGGATGGCTGTCAAGATCAAATAAACGCGGTTCAATAAAAAATGTGCCTTCTTTCCAATTCAACAATTCATCTAAAGCCTCATCTTCTTGTTTATCTTCATAATCAAGATGTAATAATTGACCTTTTTCATACTCAAAAATTGCCTTTTTATTATCCTGCTTTAAAATAATGCGTCCGGTGAGGGCATTTTGTTCGGCAAAATTTAAGATTCGTATCAATCCAAAGTCCTTTAAATTCCCACGAGGATGTATTTTTTTTAGAAACTGAATTTCGGTTTCCTGAAGCGCTTTATTGGTTTTAATTAAGCGATGGGTAAGCATGTGTGTTAAGGTTAAAGTAATATTCGGATTTTTCAAAATGAGTTGATCAAACTCAGATTTACGTAAACGCCAGACTTCAACATCCGTTTCGGCCATAACCGTAGCCGAGCGTGGTTCGCCTGTAATGAGGGCCATTTCTCCAAAGTAATCGCCTTCTTCCAGCCTGGCTAATATTATTGGATGTTCCACATCTTCCGGATGGGTTTCCACTCTCACTGATCCACTCTTAATGATGTAAAAGCAATCCCCTAAATCCCCTTCCCTGATAATTATACTGCCTTTTTTAAAATAGACTGGTTCTAATTTTTGGTAAATCAGATTCAAGTCTTCTTCTGAAATTTCAGAAAACAGCGGCACGCGTTTTAATTGCTCAAAAAGTATTTTATCCATTTTGATTAAAATGTTCGATTAATTGTACAATTTCACTCACTTCGTGACTATTTGTAATTTTGACGCCCGAACTCTTTTTAATTGGGGTTAAAACCTCTTCTTTAATATTCGGCTCACCCAGGAAAATAATTGGATTCTCATTTTGCTTCCTGATTTGCTCAATTAGTGCGCCAGCTTCCCCATCAGGTAATTTAATGTCAGAAATAATCAGATGGATGTCTTCTTTCTCCATTAAATCTAGGCCATCGCTGATGTTGCGGGCTTTAAAAACTTTGTAGCCAAGCCCATTTAAAGCACGCTCAATTATTTTTTGCACCACTAATGAATTAATTAAAATTAAAATGTGTCGAATTTTAAGCTGTTCTTTGGTCTCTGTCTTATCCTCAACCAGGCCATCCAGTTTAATAGGTTTAAGCTCGATTTCAAAATTACCATCTGTCCAACTAATCATAGTATCCAAAGCCTGATCTTCGGTTAAATTGCCAAGGCTTACTTTTTGCAATTGCCCCGCTTTAAACTCCAGTTGGCCCTGTTCTCCATTTTTGTCTAATTTGACAGTTCCGGTTAATGAATTAGCTTCACAAAATCTGATCAGGTCAACGAGGGGCACATCTTTTAGGCTACCACGAGGGCCTTGCTGACCGGTTTCAAGTTTGTTTACATTAGGCAAGTGTGAAGCCTTGGCTAAAGTTTCCCGCAATCTTTGACTCATTATTTTACCGATACTGATCGAAATCGATGGAAATCTTTCAAGAATCACATCAAAATCATTTTTGTGCAGGGCAAACATCTCAGAATCCTTTGTAGTAATTACTGAAGCGGACCTTGGTTCGCCGGTGAGCAGGGCCATTTCTCCAAAATATTCGCCTGCTTTTAAAGTAGCCACAACCGTTTCATTTCCCTGTTCATCGTAAACGCAAATTTTTACCTCACCATTAATGATAATGTACATTTCATCGCCAGGGTCACCAATTTTGCAAACGGTTTCGTTGGGGCCAAAGGTTTTAAATTTTAATCTTTGAATAATAAAATCGATGCTTTCTTTACCAAGTGTATGAAATATGGGTACGGATTTCAGGATTTTACTTAACTGAATCATATTTTGGCCCCCTTTACATGATTCTCTTTAAATAAAAATAAAGATAAAGCACTATCAAGAAAACGGCAATAGTCCACCATAAAGACCTTACTTTACGGCGAGGCAATCTTTCAAATTTAATACGCCTCTCTTTTCCTTTTTTTGAATGTAATCGTTCAGAAAGATTAAATTCTTTATGTTTTTTTAAACTCCAAAATGACATTTTTAACTAAAACAATTAGTTTAAACTTATTATTAAAACTTACTTAAAAGCCTTTTGTCAGTCAAAAAAAAATGGGCTGACACATCAGCCCATTTTTTAACTTGTCTACTCTACTTTTGCTCGATTGGAATCCCAGTACATGTAACCTAAAAGACAGACAAACATGAAAAATCCTAAAATTTCCGCACCGGCAGATTCAGCCCAGTGCTGACTACCAATTCCAACCATCAAATTCCAGCTGGAATTTCCGGTAATGCTTTGTCCTAAATAAACAAGAGCAGCAGCCACAACGCCCATTAATGCGCCACCAGCAATAAATCCTGACGCAATAAGCGTACCGCGTTCTTTTCTGGCCTGAACCACTTTTTCGTCTTTAGAACTTTTACTTACCAGATGAGCAATAATACCGCCAAACAAAATAGGTGTATTAAGGTGCAGCGGCAAGTACATGCCCAGGGCAAAAGCCAAGGGAGAAATACCCAGGAATTCCAAAATTAAAGCCATAAAAACGCCAGCTAAATACATGAGCCAGGGAGCCGGTTGTCCGGTCATCAGCGGCTTTAAAACCGCCGCCATTGCCGAAGCCTGAGGAGCTTCCAGCGCATTTGGATGTTGAGGCGTTGCGGGACCGAAACCGTAGGTTTGATGTAACAAAAAGATTACCGCGCCAACGGAAGCAGCAGCCAATGTGGTTCCTAAAAATTTAAAGCGTTCCTGAGTTCGTGGGGTTGTGCCTAACCAGTAACCAATTTTTAAGTCAGTGATAAAACCACCGGCCATGGAGAGCGCTGTACAAACAACGCCACCAATAATTAATGCGGCTAACATACCATCATTACCATGCAGACCAATGGAAACCAAAATCACAGAAGAAATGATTAAAGTCATCAAGGTCATCCCAGACACCGGATTAGTTCCAACAATGGCAATAGCCTGGGCTGCAACCGTGGTAAACAGGAAAGCAATAACCGTTACTATTAACAGCCCGGTAAAGGCGTACAAAACATTACCATTCACTACCAAAAAGAGGAAGAAGGTAAAAATGCCCAACAAAGTACTTACAATCAAAACCACAACCCATTTCATCTTAATATCAGTTTGGGTTCGTTGAACTTTGTTTTCATTGTCATGACCATCTACTTTTCCAAAGATTTCATTGATGGCCAGTGAAAAAGCGCCGGCAATAATACGCCAGGACTTAATAATACCAATCAGCCCGGCTGTGGCAATACCACCAATACCAATATGGCGGATATAGGTACTAAAAATTTCAGAGGGAATCATTTGCGCAATAGGTTTGGCCGCACCTAAAATAGGCTGTGGATTAAATTGCCCAATGTAATAAACAATGGGCATAATTACCCACCAGGCTAAAAAGGAGCCACTGGCAATAATCAAGGCATATTTTAAACCAACAATGTAGCCTAAGCCCATTACAGCAGCACCAATATTCATTCTAAATTCCAGGCGCGTATTTTCTATTAATTTTTTACCCCAATCAAAAACACTGGTCGAAACGACCTCTTTCCACAAGCCAAGCCCGGAGACCAAAAAGTCGTAAATGCCACCAATAATCAAAGCTTTTAAGAGAATTTTTGCCTTTTCACCGCCCGACTCTCCGGTAACTAATACTTCTGTAGTTGCAGTTGCTTCCGGGAAGGGAAATTCACCGTGCATGTCTTTAACAAAATATTTTCGAAAGGGAATAAGAAAAAGAATGCCTAAAAAACCACCAAACAACGATGAAAGGAAAACCTGCCAGAAAGAGGCATCCAATCCTAAAATGTAAAGCCCGGGAATTGTAAAGATAGCCCCGGCTACAATAACACCTGAGCTTGCGCCAATCGATTGTACAATCACATTTTCTGAAAGAGCATTTTTGCGCTTGGTTAAAGCCGAATAGCCAACCGCTAAAATAGCAATTGGAATAGCTGCCTCAAATACCTGCCCAATTTTTAAGCCTAAATAAGCCGCGGCAGCAGAAAATATGACCGCGTAAAACATACCCCAAAAAAGCGAATAACCGGTTACCTCCGGCAAGGGGGCATCATCGGGGACGACCGGTTTGTAAACCTCACCTTCTTTTAACTTACGGTAGGCATTTTCAGGAAGGCCCATTCCTTTCTTAGATACTTCCATACCGTCTCCTTGTTTTTGGTTAACATTAAAGCATGAAATAAAAGATACTCAAACTACAATTACAAGTAAAGTGTTTTTTCGAAAATTTTGCTGAATTATCAGTGTTAATTAAGTTGAATAAATGGCCGATAAAAAAGGTAATTGGAGCAGGAAAAAATGAAAATCGATTATTTAAAACATAGAACCAATAGCAAACGGCGGTTAAAAGAGTGGGAATTAAATCCATTTTTATTTAGTTTTTGGCAGCGACTCTTTCATTTCGAGAGATATGAATATCTATTTTCTTTAGCCATTCCATTCCTAAAATTAAGCGGCCTGTATAAACGCGGCTTTCAACATGCACTGAACATCAGAGCACATTATCTTTATCTTTCCTTTGATGACCTGCCCCCGGCTTTTAAAGGTTTTAAAATTCTGTTTATATCCGATTTACACGCCGATCGCAATCAACAAATTGCAGAGCGGTTAATTAATGACTTAAAAAATCTCTCCATTGATGCGGTTCTATTAGGTGGCGACTACCGCTTTAAATTAAAAGGTTTTTTTAATAAAGCCATTGAGCCCATAAAAAAACTCAAAGAAAATATTAATGTCAGAGATGGATGGTATGCTGTATTAGGAAATCACGATCCTTTTGAAATTATCGATCCACTGGAAAGAATGGGCATTCATTTCCTGATTAATGAAAATATTGAATTGAAACGCAATGGACAATCCATCTGGCTAATCGGCTTAGATGAAGAGCATTATTTTGAAAATGCTGATTACCAACAAGCCAGCCTTGGAATTCCTGAAGAAAGCTTTAGAATCGTTTTAAGCCACGCTAATGATGCGTTGCTTAAAATACCTTCTAAAAACGGACAATTATTTTTATGTGGTCACACTCATGGCGGACAAATTTGCTTTCCTTTAATAGGACCGTTGCTGGTGCACAGCCGCCTGCCGCGTTCGATGGCCATAGGTATGTGGCAATTTAATGGGATATTGGGTTTTACAACTACCGGAGTTGGAACTTCCGGTGTACCTCTTCGCTTTAATTGTCCTGGTGAATTTGTCATCATTGAATTAAAATGAATGAAAGTAGAATTCAGTATCATGTCATCTGGCATCTACTCTGAATAGAGTTAATTTATGTTGGATTTCATTTCAGACCTGTTCACGGCCAGATCTGTTTTAATCCTTGTTCAATGCCTTCTATCATTCCCCTTAATCTTTCCGCTGGATATCCCAGGCAATGGGCCACATAGCGCACGCCATTGATTATCCGGTCGTGATTGATGTGTTGGTGCCCGTAAACATGAATTTTTGACCCCATTATGCGAAGTTGTTCGTCAATTAGTTTAGAACCAGCGATCATACTAAAATTAAATTTAGGATTACGATCGAACTTTTTCATTTTCTCTCTATCTAATCTTCCATCGTTAGAGAACATGTTTTCCTGTCTGGCTAAAAAATGTGAAAAGGTAATGACCAAATCGGCATTACCGGATCTAAATTGTTGTTTATTCAAGTTTAAAAAATATTCCACAGGTTTAAAACTTTCTGAGGGCCATTTCACAAAATAAGAATCGTTCCACATTTCCTCATAAGATCCTTCCCCGGGCTTGGTTAAGTACAGCGAATCAGTTTGATGGGGTAAATGGTACCATGTAAAAAGGGGCACGATTAAAATATTGACTAAATTGTTGGAAACCAGTTCCGGGCTTGTTTTAATATCATTACTTTTACAGAATTGCTGAATGTGGTGAAATTTCTCTAACGAATCACTAAATAAATCATCACGAAGCCATAAATCATGATTTCCGGGGACAAAGAACAACATTTTGAATTTTTTTCGCAAAGAAATAAGTGTGCTCTTGAAGAGGTCTAAATTATGTGTAACATCCCCTGCAAGAATCAGTAAATCATCCTGGTATTCAAAATCAGAAAGTTGGTCAAGCCACTTTCGATTCTCAATGAAATCAACATGAATATCAGATAAAATCCAAATACGCATATAAAAACTTACGAATCCGGCAGGATTGAATCAAAAAAATTTGATATTTTGATTCTTATTTCCAATAAAATAAAAAAATGTTTTCTGATTATTAGAAAAACAATATTCGTTTACATCTGCCGTATAATCACTTAAAATGCCCTTTATATCAAGCTATTTTTAGAAAACAAAATAAATATTTTACAATGTAAATTATCTGGCATATAAATAGCCTACAAACATTAAAAAAGTAAAATAGAGTATTTTTATTAATGAAACCTTCGAAAAAATCATTAAGAATGTCATTCCTGCGCAGGTGGGAATCTCTAAATTATTGTAAATATTAGAATCCGCATCAAGTGCAGAATGACAAATTTGGAGAACTCCCGATTTTTTCAAAGGTTTCTAATAGAAAGGAGAAAAAACGCTAATAGCTATGTCTTTCAAACAGATAACGCTATGTTGGTTTTTATTTGTAAACTTCATCCCACTTTTTGCGGAACAAAGCAATACAAATCAATTTTGCTTAAGGTGCCATGGGATGAAGACCTTATCATATAGAGATCCTTCTATCAATTCAATTATAAGTCTATATGTAGATTCAACCAAATTCCACTATTCTAATCGTGGTGATCTTTCTTGTACCGATTGCCATGATAATGGCGGATTTCAAAGGTACCCACATACTCATGAGGCAAAAGCCCAGCATTTGTATTGTACAGATTGTCATGAAAGTGAAGATTTTAAACAATTTGAATTTAAACAAAGGGAGGCAGAGTTTAATCAAATCATTCATCACCAAAAACTTGGTGATAAGTTTACCTGTTTTAATTGCCATGATCCCCATTCTTTTAAAACCACATTTCATGATCAAGCTACCGATCATATTATAAAACAAGACAATGCCATTTGTTTAAATTGTCATGCTGCCCCCAGTCAACTTTCCAAATTAAGTGACGCCCCCCAAAGATTTATTTATTGCGCACAAATGGTTACCAAAGCCAGAGCTGCATTGGAAAACAGTTCGCTGTATTGAATGTCACACTCCCTCAAATGCCGGTATCTATTCTCATCAAATATTGCCTAACAACAAAGCTGTAAAAAATTGCGAAAGTTGTCATACCCGTAATTCAATTTTATTCAGTAAACTTTATCGTTTTAGGGCTTCGGAAAGCAGACAAAAAATTGGTTTTTTAAAGACACTTATGTTTAATACGCCTTATGTAATTGGCATGACGCGTGATCCGCTTATTGATCAGATATCTATTATTATTTTCATTTTATTTATCATGAGCATCTCCGCCCATAGCCTGGGAAGATGGTTAGCAGCAAGGAGAAAAAATCAATGAAAAAGCTATATCTATATCCACTCGGGTTAAGAATTTGGCACTGGACCAATGTAACTTTGTACATTGTTCTCATTTTGACAGGTATAAGCATGCATTATCCCAGTCCTGATAATCCGCTCATTCCGTTTAAAACCGCTCGTCTGATCCATATGTATCTTGACTTTTAAAGATGTTGCCGGTTGGCGATATACCTTAGGAGGCTAAACAAGGAGTAGATTGTCTGATTTGCCATTCACAAACTTATGATATGAATCAACGATATGTAATCAAAGATGACCGCGATTTACGCTGGAAGCAGGAT
>JAGHBR010000256.1 GCA_021160885.1 Caldisericaceae bacterium | reverse complement strand
CAATAAAATGCTGCAGCGTATTTACGCTACCAATTATCCTGACAAAAAAATGCTGAAGGCGCATCTAAGGCGCATTGAAGAAGCCAAAAAACGCGACCACCGAAAATTGGGGCGCGAATTGGATTTGTTCTCCATTCAGGATGAAATTGGTAGCGGCCTGATTTTATGGCATCCCAAAGGAGCCTTAATCAGGCATATTATTGAAACCTATTTAAAGGAAGAACTGTTGCAAAACGGTTATCAACTGGTTTCAACTCCACATATTGCCAAAGAGCATTTGTGGGAAATCAGTGGACACACCAATTTTTATCGCGAAAACATGTACAGCCCGATGGTGGTGGATGATGTGGAATATCAGCTTAAGCCGATGAATTGCCCGTTCCACATGATGATTTACAAATCCAAAATTCGCAGCTACCGCGATTTGCCCTTACGGTTTGCAGAGCTGGGAACGGTTTATCGTTATGAGCGCTCCGGCGTTTTGCACGGCTTAATGCGCGTTCGTGGCTTTACCCAGGATGATGCCCATATTTACTGTCATCCTGATCAGTTGCAGGAAGAAATTATCCGTGTGCTGGATTTGAATTCCAAGGTGTTAAGTAAATTTGGTTTTACCGAATATGAAGTTTATCTTTCTACTCGACCTGAAAAATTTGTCGGCGATGTGGAAAGCTGGGATCATGCCACCGAAGCATTAAAAAACGCGCTTGAAGCCAAACAGATTGATTACGAAATTGATCCCGGAGAAGGCGTCTTTTATGGTCCCAAAATCGATATTAAGATTAAAGATGTGCTGGGCAGACGCTGGCAGTGTTCTACAATTCAGGTCGATTTTAATTTGCCCGAGCGTTTTGATCTTACGTTTGTGGATTCGGATGGCCAATCTTACCGGCCGATCACCATTCACCGCGCCTTGCTGGGTTCGTTGGAACGGTTTTTCGGGATTTTAATTGAACATTACGCAGGCTTTTTCCCGTTGTGGTTGGCTCCGGTACAGGTAGCCGTTTTACCCATTGCCGATCGTCATTTTAAATATGCGTATCAGATTGCCGCGCAATTGAGAAGTAAAGGTATCCGCGTGGAAGTTGATAAACGCAATGAAAAGGTCGGCTTTAAAATTCGGGAAGCAGAAGTTCAGAAAATCCCGTACATGTTGATTTTAGGAGATAAAGAAGTAGAACAAAATCAACTCTCGGTGCGTCACAAAGGTGAAGGTGATTTAGGCGCCATGAGTTATCAGGATTTTGAAGATAGAGTATTACAAGAATTAAATCAGTAGAAAAAACGAGGAGGGGAGAGCCCATCGCTCATTCGTCACAAAAAAATCGCGTTAACGAAGCCATTACGGCTAAAGAAGTCCGGCTGATTGATGAAGAAGGAAAACAGGTAGGTATCGTTCCGCTGGACAGGGCTTTAGATATAGCTCAGGAAAAAGGATTAGATTTGGTGGAAATTGCGCCAAATGCCAATCCGCCGGTTTGTAAAATTTTGGATTATGGTAAATTTGTTTATGAACAGAGTAAGAAAGAAAAATTAAGTAAAAAGAAACAACATACGGTTGTTGTAAAAGAAATTCGCATGCGGCCAAAAACGGAAGATCATGATTTGCAATATAAATTGAAACATGCACGCGAATTTTTGATGAACAAAAATAAAGTGAAATTTACGGTTCATTTTCGCGGACGCGAACTGGCTCATAAGGAATTTGGAGAACAATTACTGGAAAAAATTGAAAACGAACTCAGCGATATCGCAAAAGTTGAAGGGAAAAAACACTTCGAAGGCCGTAATATGTCCATGGTAATGACATTAAAGTAGAAAGGGGATAAAAAATGCCTAAAATAAAATCAAATCGCGGAGCTGCAAAAAGATTTCGGGTAACCGCCAGTGGTAAGATTAAAAGGCATCATGCGTATCACAGTCATATCTTATCAAAAAAGAGCGCAAAACGTAAACGTAATTTGCGTAAAGAAGCGTTGATTACCGATGCCGATGCCAAACGTGTTAAGAGAATGATTCTGGCTTAGTGCAAAAAAAAAAAGAAAAGTAGGAGATAGAAATGCCACGCGCAAAAAATAACGTAGCTGCTCGTGAACGCAGAAAAAAAATTTTAAAGGCAGCCAAAGGCTACCGTTTAGGTAAGAGCCGCCTTTACAAAACAGCTAAAGATCAGGTGGAAAAAAGCTGGCAGTATGCCTATCGCGATCGCAGAGCCAAAAAACGCACTTTTCGCCAGCTCTGGATTACGCGTATTAATGCTGCCTGCCGTTTAAACGGAGTTTCATATTCAGTCTTCATGCATGGCCTTAAAAAAGCCAATATCGAATTAGATCGAAAAGTACTGGCTGATCTGGCTGTACATGATCCTCAGGGATTTGCAGAATTAGTAAAACAGGTGACAGACTGATTCGACATGTTAAATCTTTGAAGTAATTACAAAGGGAGGTCTGTTTTAGCCTTCCTTTTTTTATTCATTAAAGTGCGGATAAAAAAATGAATGAGATTATTGAAAAAATTCGATCTGAGTTTTTTGAAGCCATTAAAAATGTGAAAAGTGCGGCTGATTTGGAACCAATTCGTATTAAGTTTTTAGGGCGTAAAGGATTGGTTTCAACCTCTTTTGATCGTATTGCTGAACTGCCCAAAGAACAGCGGCCTTTGTTTGGCAAGGCGTTAAATGAATTAAAAAGGGAACTTGAAAATGCCTATCAAAATTTACAGGGCGATTTTAAAAAGCAGCAGGCTAAACAGGTACAACTGGACTTAACCTTGCCAGGTCGTAAACCCTTTGCCGGACGTAAACATCCGCTTTTAAAAGTGGCTGATGAAATCAAACAAATTTTTGTCAGTCTCGGATTTACCATTGAAGATGGCCCAGAAGTGGAAACGGATTTTTACAATTTTGAGGCGTTAAATATTCCCAAAACGCATCCGGCGCGTGACATGCAAGATACTCTGTACATTACGGAAGACATTTTGCTACGTACACACACTTCGCCCGTTCAAATTCGCGTCATGCAGCGTCAGAAACCGCCTATTCAAATGATTGCTCCCGGCCGTGTGTACCGCCGCGATACGCCCGATGCCAGCCATTCGCCTTTCTTCCATCAGGTAGAAGGTCTGGTGGTGGATAAAGGCATTACCTTTGCTGATTTAAAGGGCGTTATTCAGGCCTTTGCCCATCGCATGTTTGGCCCGGATATTAAAGTGCGTTTCCGGCCCAGCTTTTTCCCATTTACCGAACCCAGCGCAGAGTACGATTTTACCTGCGTTTTCTGTCAGGGACAGGGTTGCCGGGTTTGTAAAAACACCGGCTGGATGGAAATTTCCGGCGCCGGTATGGTGCATCCCAATGTGTTTAAAGCGGCTGGTGTCGATCCCGAAAAATACACCGGTTACGCCTTTGGCATGGGCATTGACCGCATTGCCATGATTAAATACGCCATTGACGATATTCGCATCTTTTTTGAAAATGATGTTAGATTTTTAAACCAATTTTAAGAGATGAATCATGAAAGTTACCTATCGCTGGTTAAAAGAGTTTGTAGATTTTAAAGAAACTCCGCAAGAAATTGCCAACCTGCTTACCGAAGCCGGTCTGGAGGTGGAAGAGATCATTCCGCTTGTCAAACCCTTTGACGGTGTCGTGGTTGGCAAAGTACTCGAAGTGCAAAAACACCCCAATGCCGATAAGCTTTCGGTTTGTAAAGTTCAAACTAATGAGGAAACCTATCAGGTTATTTGTGGAGCGCCCAACGTGGCTGCAGGGCAATTTGTCCCTTTTGCCATGGTTGGCGCCCGGCTGCCCAATGGCATGAAAATTAAAAAGGCCAAAATTCGTGGCGTGGAATCATTTGGGATGATCTGCTCCAAAGAGGAATTGGGCCTGGAACATCATTCAGATGGCATCTGGGCTTTTGAACGGGAGTTGTCTCTGGGAGAAGATGTTTATTCTATTTTAAAAGATGAACAGGACTGGATTATCGATATTGCCATCACGCCAAACCGCGGGGATTGCTTAAGCGTTTACGGGATTGCCCGCGAAGTGGCAGCATTAACCGGAAATCCGCTTAAAGAGATTACGATTGATTTAAAAGAACAGCTGCCGGAAAAAACTGCAGACATTATTAAAATTAACATTCACGATGCAGATGGTTGTCCTCGTTATGCCGGTCGTGTCATTCGTAATGTAAAAATCGGTCCCAGTCCCGGGTGGATGCAGAAAAAGTTAGAAGCGGTCGGTTTCCGTCCCATCAACAATATTGTAGATATTACCAATTACGTGTTGGCCGAACTGGGCCATCCTTTGCACGCCTTTGATTTAAAGCAGATTAAAGGTCAGCAGATTAACGTACGTGCCAGTAAGCCCGGTGATCTGTTTGTAACCCTGGATGATAAGGAACGCAAATTACCAGAAAACACGGTAATGATCTGTGATGCTGAACGTCCGGTGGCCATCGGTGGCATCATGGGCGGGCAAAATTCGGAAGTAAGCGATCAGACAACCGACATTTTACTGGAAAGCGCCTATTTTAAACCGGAACGCATTGCCATGGCCTCCAAAAAATTGGGCCTCAGCACAGATGCTTCACAACGCTTTGAACGAGGCGCTGATCCCGAAAATGTCATCAGGGCCATTAATTACGCAGCCGCTTTAATGGAACAACTGGCCGGGGCACAGGTGGCCAAAGGCATTGTTGACGTTTACCCGCAACCGCTTCAACAGAAGAAGATTCCGCTTAATGTAGAAAAGATCAATAAAATTTTAGGTACTGATTTCGATCAAAAAACGATCCGACAAAAGCTGGAATCCATTCAACTAAAGGTAGAAGCAGATCAGGTGATCGTACCTACGTTTCGTCACGACCTTTCACTGGTGGAAGATTTGGCCGAAGAGGTCGCCCGGCTGGTTAATTATTCTAATTTGCCGGCTAAAAAGTACACCACTACGTTTTACGAAATGCCTGTTTCGGAACTGGAAAATCGTTTACAATATTTTAGAAACGAAATGCTCTCTCTGGGCCTGCAGGAAATTTTTACGCAAAGCATGGTGCGGCGGGCTGAGGCTCAGGCGTTCACTGAAGACGAACCATTGGCCATCAAAAATCCGGTTAGTGACGATATGGCGGTTATGCGTCCTTCGCTTTTTACCGGCATGTTAAAGGCCGTCAGTCACAACCTTAATCGCAATAATAAAGATTTACATTTTTTTGAAATAGGCAGAATTTTTGGCTCCTTTGACGGAATAAATCTTCCGGATCAACCATACAGTTTAGGCGTAGTCATTACCGGTAATCGTCAGCTTCCGGGCTGGAATGTGCCGGAGCAAGCTGTTGATTTTTATGATATTAAAGGCTATTTAGAAACATTTTTGGGAAAATTATTTCTTGACAACTACCAAATTATTTTATATGATAAGGCAGGTTACATGGTTAAAGGCCAGACCATTGCGGTCAAGATTAAAGAAGACCTGATTGGCGTCTGTGGGAAGTTTACAGAAGAGGTTTGTCATGCCTTCGAAATTGAAAAAGAAGTTTTTGGTTTTGAGTTAAATCTTGATCTCTTGCAAAAGTATTTGGTCTTTGACAGAAAATATCAGCCGGTTCCCAGATTTCCTTATTCCGAACGCGATGTGGCGTTTTTGGTGGATAAGGACGTATTAGCGGCTGAAGTAGTTGAATTTGTACAAAAAAATGGAGGTTTCCTGTTAAAATCTGTTGAAATCTTTGACGTTTACCAGGGCCCCAATATTCCTCAGGGAAAGCGCAGCCTTGGCTTACGCTTAAGATATCAATCAGCTGAAAGAACATTGAGTGATAAGGAAGTAGATCAATACTTCCAGCAAATAATCAATAAAACCATTAAACATTTTTCGGCAAGTTTGCGGAACTAATAAATGAATTTGCAACACTTCGATAAACTAAAGCAAAATGTTAAGGAGTTAATCGAACAACATCGGGAACTGCGATTTAAGAACTATCAACTGGAACAGGAAATAGCGGAATTAAAGGACCGCTTAAAAGTTGCCGAAAATTCAACTGAGGAAATAAATCTAAAAGAGATTGAAAAACTTAAAGAAGAAAATCAAAATCTGAGAGCTGAGCGGGATGCCTTAAAAGAACGATTAAAGAGGCTGATCGCTCAACTGGAACAAATTGACATCATGTAACGAATGGTGTTGTGAAAAAGAATTGAAGGAAAAGAATTGATGGCGAACGGCCAGATTCGCGTTAACATTTTTGGATCAGAATACACATTGGTTTCCGATAATGATGAAAACTATGTGCGTGAAATTGCTCAATATATTGATCAAAAAATGAGAGAAATTGATAAAACTCAGAGCATTAAATCAACCGTTAAAATCGCCATTTTAGCGGCATTGAATATTGCCGATGAATTATTTCAGGAGAGATTATATCGGCAAAAATTGTTAAGTCAATTAGATGAGGAAGCCAAACAGTTAAATCGTGAACTGGCCGAGTTTGTAGCCGAATAGCCGTTCTTTTCCAGAAAAGCTATTTAGCCCTGTCCTTTATGCGGGACTAAATAGGACCAACACCATCAACACAGGGAACCGCGCTCTGGGCGCTGATTGCAAGCCACGGTCCCGAATTTTCGGGATGCAGAGGAAGCATGACCCGTCCAGGAGGTGCCCACTGTATTGTAGAAGAGGTTCTATCAATAGTCCGGTAAAGGGCGGGGCTATTTTATTTAAGACCCCTTTAATGAGGGAAAAGAAGGAGGCTAAATGTTGACGGTTGTGTTAATAATTCTGATAGCGATAATTGCCTTCGGCCTCGGCTGGTTTTTGAATTCATGGCTTGGACAAAACAGTTTAAAAAGAGCTGAACAGCAAGCTAAGGAAATTTTAGAATTAGCCCAAGAAGAAGCAGAGAATGAGAAAAAAGAAAAACTCTTAGAAGCCGAAGAAGAAATCTTTCAACAAAAACAGCAATTAGAAGACGAATTTGAATCCAAAAAGAAAACACTACAACAATTAGAAAATGAACTTGCCAATCGCGAAAATAATCTTGACCGCAAAGTTGATTTAATCCATAAAAAAGAACGCGAACTCTTTATCCAGGAAAGAGAACTCAAAAACCTTGAAAATCAGCTGAATCGCAAACAAGAAAAATTAGATCAACTGTTTGACGAGCAAAATAAAAAGCTGGAAACCATCGCCGGTTTAACGCGTGAAGAAGCCAAACAATTGTTAATGGATAACCTGATTGAAAGCGCCAAAAAGGAAGCTTCTTCTACGGTTTATAAAATAATGGAAGATGCGCAAAAAGAGGCGCAAAGCAAAGCCAAAGACATCATTATTTCTGCCATGCAACAATCGGCTTCTGATCATGCCATTGAATCAACCGTGGCCGTGGTCACCTTACCCAATGATGAAATGAAGGGCCGCATCATTGGGCGCGAAGGACGTAACATTCGCGCTTTCGAAATTGTGACCGGGATTGATGTGATTGTGGACGACACACCAGAAGCGGTTATTCTCAGCGGTTACGATCCCTTCCGTCGGGAGCTGGCCCGCCTGACCATGGAAAAGCTGGTTAACGACGGACGTATTCATCCGGGACGCATTGAGGAAACTTACGAAAAAACCGTTCAGGAAATGAATGAATATCTGCGTGAATTAGGGGAACAGGCCCTGATTGATGTGGGGTTACACGGGCTGCATCCGGATCTGATTTATCTTTTGGGAAAGCTGCGTTACCGTACTAGCTTCGGGCAGAATGTGTTACAGCACAGCAAAGAAGTAGCCATTATTGCCGGCATTATGGCGGCTGAATTGGGACTGGATGAACAGGTGGCCCGTCGTGCGGGCTTGTTGCATGATATTGGCCGGGCTGTTGACCGCCGCAATGTGGAAGGCGACCATGCCGAGCTGGGCTACGAACTGGCTAAAAAGTATGGTGAAAACGCCATTGTGCTCAATGCCATTGCCGGGCACCATGGCGATGTGGAGCCTATTTCTCCCATTACCATTCTGGTGCAAATTGCCAACGACATCAGCCGTTCACGGCCAGGCGCCAGACGCGAAGTAATCGAAAACTTTGTCAGCCGCATGACTTCGTTTGAAGAAATTGCCCTGTCTTTTGAAGGCGTAAAGGCCGCTTACGCCATTCAGGCCGGCAAAGAAGTGCGCGTGATTGTGGATCATGAAAAGGTCGATGATGTGGCCAGCTTTAATCTGGCTATGGAAATCGCCAAAAAAATTCAGAACGAAACCGATTACCCCGGACAGGTTAAGGTGGTAGTGATCCGCGAGTTCAGGGCGCTTGACTTTGCTTAAAATAAGTTAGATTGTTAAATTGTCAATATTAATGACCAGATTGTCGTTCGCTAACCAGAAGCTTAGGCTTGCTATAATTGCTGTGTGGTATAAATATCAGTCAATAAAATTCAATTATTAAGGAATCTGTTTAGTGAAGAAATTGCTTGAACAATATCTCAAAAATCTTACTGAAACTTCTAAACGTGGTGATGCCCGAGAAGAAAGTTATTACAAGCATCTTGATGAATTAATTAAGCAGTATGCAGAAATTCAAAAGATAAAGCAGTTAGATGTAACTATTCTTCCCAAAAAGACTGAAGCGGGAAACCCCGACTTTCGTGTATGGGACCGAAAAAATCATATCACCGGCTACATTGAAGCCAAAGAGCCGTCGATAACCAATCTGGATTATATCGAAGGAACGGAACAGTTAGAACGATACATAACCACTTTTCCCAATGTCATTCTGACTAACTTTTATGAATTCCGGCTTTACAGAGATGGACAGCGCATTGCACAGGCCATGATCGGGCGGCCTGTCATTGCCCAAAAACTGCAAACCACACCGCCTTTGGAAAATGTTGATCAATTAAAAGAACTATTTGACCTGTTCTTTTCATTTTCACTTCCTAAAGTTCAATCCGCACGCTCTCTGGCAATCGAATTAGCCAAACGCACCCGATTCCTGCGTGATGAAGTTATATCTGTTGAAATGGAAGAAAATGGCGGCAAAGGGCATAAACAAATTATCGGTTTTTATGAAGCATTTAAAAAATATCTGATCGCTACCTTAACAGAAAAACAATTCGCTGATCTGTACGCTCAAACGATTACCTATGGATTATTTGCCGCGCGTACCAGGGCTAATGGTGAGTTTAACCGTAAACTGGCTTTTGATTTTATTCCCAATACGATTGGCATTTTGCGCGACGTATTCCGCTTCATATCGCTGGAAGAACCGCCCAAATCACTGCAAATTATTGTGGATGATATCGCCGAAATTTTAAACGTCGCAGACGTCAATAAAATCCTGCATGAATATCACCGCACCGGCAAAGGTAGAGACCCGATCATTCATTTTTACGAGACCTTTCTGGCAACCTACGATCCTGAAATTCGCGAACGGCGCGGAGTGTACTACACACCGGAACCGGTAGTTGGTTATATTGTCCGTTCCATTCATTCAATCCTGAAATCGCATTTTGATCTTGCAGATGGTCTTGCCTGTCAGGATGTCAAACTGCTTGATCCCGCCGCCGGCACTCTCACCTTTCCCGCCGAAGCTATTCGTCTGGCAGCCAGTGAATTCAAGGAAAAGTATGGCGAAGGCGGCTTGCATCAATGGATAAAAAAACACATCATCGAGGACTTTTACGCCTTTGAGTTGATGATGGCGCCATATGCTATCGGGCATTTAAAGATGGGATTTATTTTTGATGAACTCGGCTACAAAATGAGTGACGACGAACGATTCAAACTCTACCTGACCAATACGCTGGAAATGGAAGAAATCGAACAGATTGCCATTCCTGGTTTGAGTTCGTTAAGTGAAGAAAGTCATCTGGCGGGCAAGGTCAAAAAAGAGCAACCGATTCTCGTGATCCTCGGCAATCCGCCTTACAGCGGCATTTCCGCCAATATCAATGAAT
>JAGHBR010000221.1 GCA_021160885.1 Caldisericaceae bacterium | reverse complement strand
TTATTAAATATAATAAAATTATGAAAATATTGAAAAAATTATATTAACGGCCTATTAGTTGTTTGTTGAGGAAAGTTTGACCAAAATACAAATTCAAGACCAAAATCGGCGCGGTTAGGCTATTACTTTCTTAGTTGTTTCTCCAAATCCGTCTAATCCGTATTTTAAAAAAATCTGTGTTAATTTGTGCTCATCAGTGACTTTAAACAATGATTCGGTGTATTTCGGTGCACATCTGTGGCTAATTATTTCAATTACTGCTCTACTTCAATTGACAAATAAAAATTTAAAACCATTCAACATTCAACATTTTTAGTATTCGGTACCCTTTGTTGGCTACCAGTGTTTTTCCTCCAAATCCGTAAAATCCGTCTAATTCATTTTCTAAAAAAAGAATCAGTGTTTATCTGTGTTAATCAGTGGCTTTAAACAATGATTCGGTGTATTTCGGTGCACATCTGTGGCTGCTATTTTTTTATTTAGGAATGTCTGTCTAAAATTCAATCATCCTGTTGAGCTGAATTTGCTCTGATTTTAATCCTCCGCACATTTCTTTGAATTTTTTTATTTTCTACTTGTATTAATAGCAACTTTTATTAAAATTACACGTTAATACCTAATCAAAAAAGAAAGGGGTTGAAAATGACTGAGGAACTCATCAATCAGGATCCATCACAACAAAATGAAAATTCGTCCCTTCAAAACGATCAAGAATCCGAAGGTCAAACTGTGCCCAAACTTACTGTTGGTCAACAGATCATTAAAATTTTTACGGATCCAATTACCTTTTTTCAACATTTACGCAACAATCCAACTTGGTTGCTGCCCCTGGCATTAATTATTTTAATGAGCATCGCCTTTACTTCAATTACTAAAGATCAGATGCTGGAATACCGCAAACAGATGATTCTGGATTCGGAAAAGATTCCGGAAGAGTTTAAAGATAAGTCCATTGAGCAAATCGAAAACATGACGCCCAGCGCTTATTATGTGCAAACCGTTTTGGGCAGTGTGATTGGCATTGTGATTGTTTACGCCATTGGTGCGGGGCTGTTTTTAGTCGTTGGTAATTTCTTTTTAGGCGGAAAGGCAACCTTTAAACAGATGTTTGCCCTGTTTACCTGGGCCAATATGGTGAGTATTGTGGAAATGCTGGTCAAAATGATTTTGATTTTGCAAAAAAATTCGGTCGAAGTCTACACCAGCCTGGCCTTGCTGATGGACCCGGCCAAGAGTAAAACCTTTTTATTTCAATTGTTAAATGCGGTAGATATTTTTGCCATCTGGAAAGTCATTTTGTGGGCCATTGGTTTTGGTATCATCTATCGTTTTAGTGCAAAAAAATCTTACATAACGGTTATTTCTCTGTATATTGTTTACGTTCTGGTAAGCATAGGGTTTAGCCGATTGTTTGTTTAACCAAAGGAGCTAAGAATGAGGCACGGATTACGTGGCGCAATCTATTTTTATCTGCTGATATTTATTTTTAATTTACCACAAATCAGCCACGCTCAAGAAGAGAAAAGTCTGCTGAGCCTGCAGGAATGTATTCAGCTGGCTTTAGAAAACAACTACACACTGCGTAGCTCGTTTTACATGAAGAAGGCAGCGGATTTTGATGTCCTAAAAAGTTACCGCGGTATTTTACCGCAGGTAAGCGTTTCTGCCGGCCGTGGTGAAATTGAAACCGGACCTTCGGAATATCTGAGCAACGAGCCGGTAGGCATTGATCCTGAAACCGGAAATGTGATCTACGAGCAGCGTACTCGTCGTATTGAAAAACAATCACGTTCTTCCAGTTCGGCCAGTTTAACAATTTCGCAAACCATCTTTGATGGCGGCATATGGTGGAATCAAATTCGCAAGGCGCGCACAGATCGCGAAGCCAGTAAATACCAGCTTGAAAATGACCGCAATCAGATCATTTTTCAGGTGCAGCAGGCCTATTTCGACTTGATAAAACAGAAAAAACTGTTGGATGTGTACAAGGTGGCCGTCGAAAGAAGCCAGGCGCAGCTGGAGCGCTCGCAAAAAATGTATGAATTTGGAGCTACCGCGCAGGTAGATGTTTATCGTGCCAAAGTCAATTTAGGAAATGATCGCATCAACTATCTGAATCAGAAAAATATTTTTGAAGAAGCCAAGAAGAAACTCAACCTGCTGATGGGGCGCGACCCGTTAACGCCGATTGATGTGCAACCGGAATTTCAAATTCCAGGGGAGTTGCCGGAATTGGAAGAGTTGTTCAAGACTGCTTTTCAGCACCATCCGTTGCTAAAAAAAGATATGCTCAACATGCAATCCAGCGCGTTGTCGGTCAAAATAGCCAAAGGTCTTAACTTTCCGCGCATTTCCATTTACCTGAATTATGACCGCTTCCATGAATCCGCTATTAAAGTATTTTCGGATTACGATCAAAACTACCAGATTCGCTACGGCATCAACCTTTCATTAAATCTGTTTAACGGTTTCTCAGATTACGCAGATATTCAAAAAGCGGAATTAAATCGAAAAATGGTGCGGGAAGAACTGGAAAACTACAAACGAAGCCTTAAATCAGAAATTCACAAAACCTACCAGAGTTATCTTTCGACTCTGGAGATGATCAAAATTAATGAAGAAAATTTAAAGGCAGCCCAGGAAGAATACCGCCTGGCGCAGGAGCGCTATAATATTGGGGCTGGTACACAGTTGGAAGTACGCGAAGCGCAGGTAAACTTAACGCGTGCCGAGGAGACACTGGTTTCAACAGAGTATAATGCGCAGCTGTTGCTGGCTCAGTTAGACAACCAGTTGGGGTTGTCTTACGCTAAAATCAAAGAGATGGCACAGAAATAGGTTTTTCAATAAGAACTAAATGAATCCCAAAAATGACAAACAATTGTTGACATTGGGATGAATGAGAAATCTTTGAATCTGGAGCAACCTATATTGAAGGCAAAGGTACTGATAACAAACAAATTAATTTTACATTAAAAGGGATGAATCAAGAACGAAAATTAATTTATTGAACTTGAAAAGTCTTTATTTGCTTTACTGCAAAGCGTCGTAAAAGCTAAGGAACATTAAAAATGAACAAAAAGAAAATTTTCATCATTGGTGGCATCGTGCTTGTGTTAGTTCTGATCATTGTTGGGAACCTTCTCAAAAAAGACAGCGGTATTGAAGTTATTGTGGAAAAGGTCACGCGCGGAACGGTGCAGCAAAAAGTGACCGGTTCTGGGCAGATTAAACCAGCAACCGAAGTTAAAATAAGCGCTCAGGTGGCCGGTAAAATCGTTCGGCTTCATGTAAAAGAAGGCGACCGTGTTAAAAAGGGACAACTGTTAGTTGAGTTGGATCCGGAACGGTACATTGCCAGTGTACAACAGGCTGAATCGCGGTTATTGGCAGCCAAAGCCAATGAAAAAAAAGCCCACAGCGAACTGCTGCGAACCAAACAGTTGTTTGAGCGTAAACTTGTGTCTAAAGCAGAATTAGAAGCTGCTGAAGCCGCTTACGAAGCTGCCATGAGCAATCGTATGCAGGCCGAAGGCGCCTTAAAGGAAGCACAGGATGCTCTGGACAAAACCCGGCTTTACGCCACCATCGACGGCGTGGTAACGCGCGTGAACAAGGAAGAAGGCGAAATGACCCTGGGCGCTCAATTCCAGGAAGATGTCATTCTGGTCGTTTCCGATCTTTCGGTCATGGAAGCCGTGGTGGAAATCGATGAGAACGATGTGGTCAATATTGAACTTGGCGACTCAGCTATTGTGGAAGTGGATGCTTTTCCTGATACCACCTACCGGGGCGTGGTTACAGAAATTGCCCATTCGGCTATTACGCGTGGCCAGGGCACAACAGAACAGGTAACCAATTTTGAAGTTACAATTACCGTGGACGACCCGGATCCAAGATTCAGACCGGGCATGAGCACCACGGTAGACATTTTAACCAAACGCATGGACAATGTGTTAAAAGTGCCCATCCAGGCTGTGACCGTGCGCAGCAAGAAAGAAATCGAAGGCAAAGAAAAGAAAAATTCTAAAGCAACCAGTGAAGACGAAAAACAAAATGAAAAAGATTTACAGGAAGTGGTTTTTGTTTACAAGGACGGCAAAGCGCTCATTAAACCGGTCAAATTAGGTATCAGCGACGACACGCATTACGCTGTTTTAGAAGGTCTGGAAGAAGGCGATATGGTAATTACCGGGCCCTTTCGGGTGTTAACCAAAACCTTAAAGAATGGTCAGACCGTGCGGATTAAAAAAGAGGGTAAAAAGGACTGATGTTAATTCATGTTGAAAATCTGATTAAAATTTACCAACTGGGCAAAGTCCAGGTTAAAGCGTTAGACAATATTAATTTAACCATTGACCGTAATGAGTACGTTGCCGTCATGGGCCCTAGCGGCTCAGGAAAATCCACTTTAATGAATATTATTGGCTGTCTGGACGTGCCGACTTCCGGTCGCTACATTTTGAATGACCAGGATGTGCATAATTTAACCGATGACGAGCTGGCCCATATTCGTAACAAAGAGATTGGTTTTGTCTTTCAAACCTTTAATCTTCTGCCGCGGGCTACGGCGTTGCACAACGTAGAACTACCTTTAATCTACAATGGAACGCCACGTTCCAAACGACGTGAAATTGCCATGAACATGCTGGAACGCGTAGGTCTGGCCGATCGGGCCAACCACCGTCCCAATGAACTCTCCGGCGGGCAGCGACAGCGCGTGGCCATTGCTCGGGCACTGGTCAACAATCCTTCACTGATTTTAGCCGATGAGCCCACTGGTAACTTAGATTCCAAAACTGGCGAAGAGATCATGCAAATCTTTAATGAACTCAATGAAGCGGGCAATACAATTTTACTGGTTACGCACGAAGAAGACATTGCCCGCCAGACTAAACGCATTATTCGCCTGTTAGATGGTCAAGTCATCAAAGACGAGATGAATCAATAATGGCAACACTCAACGCCTTTTTTTCGCATATTTCAGAATATTTGCTGATGGCCTGGCAGGCTTTGGTCAGCCACAAATTGCGTTCCTTTTTAACCACGCTGGGTATTTTGATTGGCGTGACCACCATTATTACGATCTGGACAACTATTGAAGGCCTGAATAAATACGTTTTTGGCCAGCTTTCCAATATTGGCGCCAGTACGGTTTATGTACAAAAATACCCCTGGGTCATTAAAGGCGATTTTTGGAAGTATCGCAATCGTAAGCCGGTTACTTACAAAGAGTACCAGGCCTTAGCCCAGTACTGCAACTCAGCCGAACACATTTCGCCTGAAGTGTTTTCTGTTAAAACCATTCGTTACAAAAACAAAAAATTCGAAAATATTTTTATTATCGGTTCCAATCAGGAATATGCCTATACGGCTAATGTAGCGCCGGAAATCGGGCGTTTTATTACTGAGTTGGATGTGCA
This sequence comes from Caldisericaceae bacterium, assembly GCA_021160885.1. Lineage (GTDB taxonomy): Bacteria > Calditrichota > Calditrichia > Calditrichales > Calditrichaceae > Caldithrix. The sequence goes on along the minus strand of JAGHBR010000221.1, from coordinate 7,324 downwards.
TTACAATCGCTACGTCTGTGTTCTGGGGCGGGAAGTGGCCGACCAGTTGTTCGAAAAAGCTAATCCGCTGGGTAAAAAGATTTTTATCGGAGACAGAAAATATCTGGTCATCGGTATTCTGGAACGCAAGGGCAATTTTTTTGGCCAGAGCATGGACAATTTTATCATCGTCCCCTTTGGCACTTTCCGTCGTGTTTACGGCGGCCATCGTGAAATGCGCGTTGCGCTTTCTACCAGCCCGGAAAAATTGGAAGAAATGAAGGACCAAATACGTAGCATTTTGCGCCGCGTTCGTAAAGTTCCGCCAACCAAAGAAGACGATTTTGCCATTAATCAGCAGGACATGCTAACAGACCTGTACAAAAGTCTAACCACTACGCTGTTTGCCATTGTGTTTGTCATTGGCGGCATTTCGCTGGTTGTGGGTGGCATTGGCATCATGAACATCATGCTGGTCAGCGTGGCCGAGCGCACGCGTGAGATCGGCATTCGTAAAGCGATTGGCGCCACGCGTAAAAACATATTGAGCCAGTTTTTGTTTGAAGCCATTGTTATTTCATCTATCGGCGGTTTTATTGGCATTGTTTTCGGCTTTTTTGCCGGCAATGTGGTGCTTTCGCAAATGAGCCTGAGCGGTACGGTTAGTTTAACTTCCATTTTAATTGGTTTCGGGTTTTCGGGATTTGTTGGCGTACTGGCCGGATTTTACCCGGCTTACAAGGCAGCCAGTTTAAATCCAATTGATTCGTTACGCTACGAGTGAGAGCAGGGCCATGTTAATTAAAGAAAATTTACAAATTGCCATCGATCAGATTCGCATCGGAAAATTAAGATCGTTTTTAACCGCCCTGGGTATCAGCATTGGTATTGCCACCGTTATTTTCATTGTTTCTATTTTAGAAGGCTACAATCAGTCCATTCAAAAGGAACTGAATGTGCTTGGTGCCAATACATTTCAAATTCAGCGGGAAGAAGTTTTTACAGGCGTTCAGGTAGGCATGCGCAAGAAAAAGCCCCGCAAACGACTGGACAAATCACTGGCCAAAGCCATTCGTGAAAATTGCGATCTGGTGCAGTTTGTGGGCGCCGAAATCTGGGAACACAGTGTCAACGTTAAGTACAAGGACAAAGCAACCAATCCTACCATTTCAGTGGCCGGTGTAGAACCAGAGTTTTTCCCCAACAATGGCTATTTTGTTGACCAGGGGCGGTCCATTACCCAGGATGATGTGCGTTTTCATCGCAAGGTGGCGGTACTGGGCATGGATGTAGTAGAAGAACTGTTTCCTTTTGAGGATCCGCTGGGCAAAGAAATCAAGTTATTTGGAAAGCGCTTTCGTGTCATCGGCATTTTGGAAAAGATGGGCAGCTCTACTTTTGGCGAAAGTCGTGACGACCGGGTGATCATTCCCATCACCACCTTTGAAGACATTAAAGGTAAAAAACGCTCCTGTAATATTACCGTCATGGTAAGACCGGGAGTTGACATGCAAGCTACCATGGATCAGGTGATCGGGGTGTTACGTAAGGAACGTAAAATTCCGCCAGGCAAAGAGAACGACTTTTCTATTTTCACCAATGAGACGTTAATCGAATCCTTTAATAACATTGCCAGCAAAGTGCGCCTGGCCGGTGTCTTTTTAGGATTGATTTCCCTGCTGGTAGGAAGTATCGGCGTAATGAACATCATGCTGGTTACGGTCACCGAACGTACTCGTGAAATTGGTATCCGCAAAGCCGTGGGCGCCAAACGTTCGGTCATCCTAATGCAGTTTTTAAGCGAATCAGTAGTGCTGAGCAGTGTGGGCGGATTGGTGGGCATGATTGGTGGTTTTCTTCTGGCCGCTATTGTAGGCAGTTCTTTACAAATTCCCTTTACTGTTCCCCTGTGGGCAGTGGTCAGTTCGCTGGTGGTGACTTCGGTAGTCGGCATTTTAGCCGGGCTGTATCCGGCCTCACGGGCCGCTAACATGGACCCGATTAATGCGCTGCGCTACGAGTAAGCTTGCCAATTAAAAACACCATGATGGAAAAAGCCATGGCCGGAAAGAACGGCTCCAATCCCCAGGGATAAACAGGCCCGCCTTGCTGCACTTGCAGCTGACCAATTAAAAACAACAACAAGCCCAGCAAAAAACTGCCCGTCATCATCACTACATAGTAACCATTCTTTAACTTCAAGGCCGGCCAGTACGCCCCTAAAACAGGGAAAATCAATGGGGGAATGAACAAGCTGCCCAGGCTGTACCACAACTGTACCACTGAAGGAATTAAGTAGGCCATGGCCACGGCAATCAGGCCGGTAATGATCAGGCCCAACCTGACAAAAGAGTTTGCATTGGAATCTTTGTTCTTTTTCAGTTCCCAGATTAAATCACGACCAATGCCAATAGCCGACAAAAAGGTGTAGCTATCAATGGTGGACATAATGGTGGCAAACAGGCCAACGAAAAACAAGCCCCGCAAAAAGGGCGGTAAAAATTGACTGGCCAGCTTTGGGTAAGCCAATAGCGGTTCAATGCCTGGCAGCAGCACAAAAGCGTACAAGCCGCTTAACAAAGTTAGACTATCAAACAGGGCCCAGAATGCAATGGAAATTAAGATGCCTTTACGCGCCACTGCCGGCGATTTAGCGGCCGCACATCTTTGATGAAAGCCGGGATCGATGAAGGTCCAGCTGGCAATAAAAAACCAGACCACAATCTCTTGCCAGGAAAGCATGCCCTTTAATGAAAGATGGCTGGCATCCAGTTGCGTAAGAATGAGCGTTGGTGTCGAAACCTGAAAACTCAGATAAAGAACAAGCAAAGCAAAACCAGAAAACATGAAAACGAACTGCAATTTATCGGTTTGCACCACCGAACGAAAGCCGCCCCAGTAAACATAGATTATGGAGACTAATGCGCTAATGATAAGTGCCGGCAGTAAAGCAAGGTTTAAAAAATATTTCAGCAATACGGCCAGCATCAGAATGTACGGCGCCGGCGAGGTCATTAAAACGATGAACAGGCCGCTTAATGCGCCCACCGGTTTGTTGTGCATGCGGTACATCATGTCCGGAATGGAAACGTTTTCGGCGGCCCGAATGCGCGGCGCCAAAAAGATGGCAAACAGAAAAGCAAACAGGTAGTAAGGCAGCCCCATCACCAACCAGGCCGAAATCCCGGACTGGTAAACAAATTCTCCGATGCCTAAAATACCTCCGTACCAGGTGGTGACCAGTGTGGCCACAAAGGCAGGAATGGTCAATTTGCGTCCGCTGAGCAGGAATTCGTTTTCATCAGCATCTTTGTGGCGGGCCCGCCAGCCAATCCACAAGACCAACATCAGGTAAACAATTATCGGCAACAAGTCCAGCAACAGTACTTTACTCAAATTGTTGCACCTCGTACATGATTAAGCGGCCTTCTGTAAAAGCGACATGGCAAGGCGTTTCTTTGACCAAATTACTCATCCCCACAAAAAAACCTTCGAAAGACTGGCGGTTTAAGGGGTACTCAAAACCACTTAAGGTCAACTCTTTTACTGAACACCAGGAAGTAAAAGAAACCGTTTGGCCGACTGGTAAATTAAAGTAATGATTGCCTGGTTTTAAAAAGGATAAGCGTCCAAAGTTGTCAATGACCTCCACCGGTAAACGTTCATTGATTTGTTGTAAAAAGAGTAAATTGGCAATGGCATGATCGCTTCGCTTACCGGTGGCGTTTAAAATGGTTAAGCTTTGCGGTTCTAAGCTTTCTGCCAGTTTTAAGGCCTTTTCCAGATCTGTTGAATATTGATCGCTCAGGTGAAGCAATTTGCTGGTTTCCGGAATTTTCAGCCCTTGTTTTTTAATAGAATCCAGATCACCGATGATGTAATGAGGAATTATTTCATTTTGCAGACAGTAATTGGCGCCTCCGTCGGCGGCAATAATAATGTCAATAGTATTCAGAGCCTGACGCGCCCTCTTCAAAATTAGTCCTTCGCCGTTTAAAAAGATGGCAATTCGTTTTTTCATGTACTTCCCTTTGTGAAATGCTCTTTTATTTCGAACAGGGAGAAATCTGTTTTACCGATGCTTAAGATTTCTCATTACTCTAAAAGGCGGGAATTGTTTAACTGGCAAAAGGCCTGTTGTTTATGTTGATTCCCGCCCAGGTTGTATTCCCGAAAAAAAATAATGCGCGCTATCCAAAATTAGTTCCTGATCTTAAACGCTTACATTATATATTTAAATCATTTTCTCAGTACTCGATCTGAAAATTGACAAAATAGCTTCTTGGCGCTCCCGGGAAGAACTCCTGTCCCTCGCCATGCGCAAGGTACTTTTTATTTAAAACATTTGCAACATGCAGTTGGGCTGTCAATTTGGTGTTGCCGAATAGTTTAAAGTGATAACGAAAATCTAAATTCAACATGTCAAAAGCATCCACCTTATTGTGTTCATTCTGGTAATTATCAGTGTAAAAAGCCGATTGGTAACGCCATTGCAAAGAAGCGTACCAGTTTCGCCAGTTGTAGGTTAAGCGACCATTGGCTATTACATCCGGAAAGCCGGCAATCTTATTGCCGCTTAAATCAGTCGCCTGACCAGACCAGTCGTAAACCTTGTAAGAAACTAATTTGTTTTCGCTTTTAGTAAAGTTAAAACTGAAATGCCATTTTGGTGTAAGTTGCAGTCTGGTGCTGAGCTCAACCCCCTGGTGACGGGTGCGATCGGCATTTCCGGTAATGGGTTGCCCAAAGCGATCTAACTGCCCGCTTTTGATGATTTCATTTTTGAAGTTCATGTAGTAATAATTCAGGTTCAGATTTAAATCATTGGTATGGTAACCAACGCCCAATTCAAAATCGGTCAACGCTTCCGGCTTTACCAGCGGCTTGTCAAAATTGTAGCTGCCATCGGGATTGACTTCAAATTGCGGCACTTTGTAGCCCCAGTCTTCCGGGTAGCTGGATTCCGCGGCATCGTACAGGTTTTTTAAACGAGGCTCTCTTTCAGTGTACGCCACATTAGTGTAAAGATTAAATTGTTTGCTTAAATTGTAATTAAGACCCAGGCGCGGATTAAAGAAATGGTAAGGCACGGTAAAATCATTGCCCACGTATTTTTCATCGTAAAGGCGGTACCTTTTGTAGGTGTATTGCAAATCTGACATTAATAGCAGCTTGGGACGCAGCCGCGATGTCTGATGAAAGTAAACAGAAGCAATGTCTTTTGCACCTTTGTATTCGTAGTAATGCCGAGCGCCGTCACCAACAACATCAGTCGGTAAGCCGCCGCCCTTTTGCAGGCGTCCCCAATGCAAAGAGCGATGGGCCCGTAACTCAGCACCCAAAACAAAATTACCCAGGTCATTCTTTAACAACAACTGAGGATACCAACCTATCTGTTTGTTGTCAACGTAAGCTCTGACCAAAGCATCTGAAGGGATGTTCTGCACATTGTAACCATATTCCGGTGTTAAGCGGAAATATTCAGGCGTGCCCCAGCTGCCATCATAATCAAAAAAGCCGTAGCCTTTAATGTAAAAAAGCGTGTTGTTCAGCGTAAGTCTGTCATTCAGACGGTACTCATGCAAAATTTCGAAATGCGGCTGGTTAAAGTTTTCGATTTCATCCTTCCGCCGTTTGGAAAAGTAGATGGTGTTCTGGTCGTCTCCGTAATCCCACCAGTTAAAATTCATTTTTCTTAGTTTAGAATCCGAATTGTACTCTTTGGGGATGCCTGTGTAGGTTAAACCATCTTCGATCGGGCCACCGTAAAACTGCAGGCGCAAGGTGCTGTTCGTGGTGTAATAAGCCAGGCCTAAGAAGTAGCTTTTAAAATCGATGTAGGCTAAATCACGGTAGCCGTCGGTCTGAATGCGCGAAGCTCTGGCGTACACTACAAAGCGGTCTTTCAGAAGGCCTGAATTGTAAGCCAGCGAATAGCGGCGCGTATTAAAAGAACCAATGCCCACTGAAGCGGTCACTTTCCTTTGCATGGAAAAATAATTGGTCAAAATATTAATAGAACCGCCAATGGCCGGTGGACCGTAAAAGCTGCTGCCTGCGCCGCGTTGCACCTGAATGTTTTCTACATTACTCAAAAAATCCGGGAAATCCACCCAATAAACATTGTGGTCTTCCGGATCGTTTTGCGGAACGCCGTTTATCATCACTGAGATTCTGCGCTGCCCAAAACCGCGGATGCTCAGGTAACTGTAGCCTATGCCAGTGCCGCTTTCGGAGTAAAAGGTGGTTGATGGCAATTCTGAAAGCAGTTCCGGGATGTCTTGAATGGTCCGCCGGGCGGCAATTTCCTCCCTCTGGATGGAGCTGAAGGTAATCGGCGTGACGCGTTCAATAGCCCTTGTGGCTGTGATGGTAATTCTGGGCCCACTGAGTACATCCTGACTCATTTTAATAGTTAGTACCGTGTCTGAGCGCAGATTCTTCAGTTGAATGGTGCGTTCACTGTAGCCCATGTAAGTAACTTTAAGCTGATAATCAGCAGGTGGCAGAGGGGGTAATTTAAAATAACCGTCAGGGTCTGTGATGGCGCCAATGGAAGTGGCGCTAACCTGGACATTGGCTCCGGCTAGGTGCTGTCCCTTTTTGGCATCTATAACCAGTCCTGAAATGGTGAAATACTTTTGTGCCAAAAGAGAATCAACCAGGGAAACTAGTAATATGAAAAAAATTAAACGTAAACGCATCAGAAGTCTCCTTTAATGAATCCTACTTATTAATAAATTTTTAACGCCATATCTTTAAAAACAAAAAAGCCATTTCCTTCGCAGGAAATGGCTTTGTAAAAAATAAACTTTTTCACAGCCGTTTCCTGCGCTGGTATTACCCAGATCAGGTTCAAGGGGTATTTTCTCAGCCTCTGATTAACATGAATCAGAAGCACCCCCACGGACTGGCAATTATTTTATTTCAAATTTACCGCTTGTTAGGTCTCCTCTTGAATCTTCTTAATTTCTTCTAATCTCGATTCAATTTCTGATTCGATTTTTTGAATTTCTTTTTTAATCTTTTCTTTGGGCTCAGGTTTTCCGGCCGCTTCCGTATTTTTTAGATGCTGTTCAAGCTCATTTTGGGTCAACTGAATTTGATTAATGTTGTTTTTGATGTCATCCAGTAAAACGTTCAAAGTCTCGTGTTTTTTTAATCCTTGGTAATCATTAGCAACCAGATAAGGGAATACGGTTTTCCCCAATAATTCGTATTTTTTACGTTTGCTTATTTTTAACTGGTGTAACTCAAATTTAAGCCGGGCTGTTTTGCCATAATCCTGGGCAATTTCTTTTAAACTTTGTGCATTGCTTTTTGCCGTTTCCAGAGTATCTTCTAT
>JAGHBR010000050.1 GCA_021160885.1 Caldisericaceae bacterium | reverse complement strand
TAACTGGAGTGTAAATTAAAGAATGAATTAACAAATCATTGAGAAACTAAAACAATCTTGAAACTTTGAAATTTTCATGTAAATTTACATAAAAAATAAAACAAAACTTTGAGGTGATTAATGAACAGAGCAGCCGTAATAGTTTCTTTAATGGTAAGTTTTTTGGTATTTAGTCCTCTTTTTGCCCAAAAGAATGATTCCAGTTTGCATGTGGGCGTTTACATTGGGCCTTCTTTACCACAAGGTGATTACGCCCAGAATCATGGTGACCAAATGGGCTATGCACTCAATGGCATCGGTGCCATGTTCGATGTACGTACAACCATTCATAAAATTAGCTGGGTTTCAAGCCTGATTTTTTCCAGCAACAAAACAGATGCCAACGCCATGCAGGACCAATTAACTGAAATCGGCGTGGTGGCAGATGATCATTTTACCATGTGGGCTTTAACCGGTTTGAGTTACCGCAAAGCCCTTTCTGAGAACGTAATCATTTATGGTTTAGGACAATTAGGGTTATTTCATTCTAATTTTCCTGATGTTTACACGGATGATGGTACTACTAAAACCACATACACCTATTCAACAGCCAATACAATAGGATTCGCTCTGGGCACGGGGATTTCTGCTTTTAAGATGAATCTGGCGCTGCGTTATTGTATTGCTCAACCTTCTTATGAAAGATCTGGTGATTGGCTTGGCCAAAACGGCGCCAAAAAGGTAACCATTCCTTCCAACAATTTATTTATTATGGTGGGATACGAATTCTGAGAACCGCAGAGCTGTCTCAAAAGTCGAATTTACGCAATATTTTAGATTTTGCTTTTTTACACCTACACGGAATAAGGTTGGGCTGATTGAACTTTTTGTTAATACTAAATTTCATCCTTTGTAAATTTTGAAACAGCTCCCATATTATTCCAATGCAGTCTTCCTAAAAAATCACTCTGCAAAACAGGATGTTTTCGATTAACGTTACTTTCCATTCTTTTTAGCTGGAATTTTGCTCATAGCTCTTTCCGATAGGGCGGTAATGGTTAAAGAAGGATTTACGCCAGGATTGGCAGAAATCATTGATCCATCGCAGATGTACATGTTTTGGTAACCAAATACACGATTGTCCTTGTCGATTACGCCTTCCTGTGCATTTTGGCCCATAACGGCGCCGCCCAAAATATGCGCCGTGGTCGGAATGCCGAGCAAACTTTCTGTAAGCAGGGTAGTAGGATTACCGCCGGCTATTTGTGCGTATTGGCTGGCCAGGTCCTGAGCCTCGGGAATAAAGGCCGTGGGCGCTTTGCCTTTGTCCATTGTACTTCTGGTGCCTAAAATTCCACGTTTAAAACGCAGCGTACTGTCAATCGTTTGCATGAAAAGTAAAATCTGAGTATGCCTGGCCCAGTCATCTACAAAGTAGGTTTTTAAAAAGGTGATTGGATGCCGTGCAATGGTTTTTAAAATATTTAAAAAACGACTGATTACATTGCGGCCAGAAACCATGGGCGACATTAAAATTCGCCAGAAGCCAGACCCAGCGGCGTAGCGCACCGGCTCTAGATGACTGTACTGATCGGTGTGCAGAATTGACCCAATGGCGATGCCGTCCGAAAAAATGGTATTTTTATTAGTTGTCGTAATTCCTATTAAACTTTCGGAATTTGTACGCACACCAAAACCAATCCGATGCGACAGACTGGGCAGGGAGGTGTCTTTTAATTTTAACAGAAGCGGAACGGTGCCCAAAACGCCACTAGCAAAAACGATGCCTTTTGTAGTAAATGATCCCCTCTTTTTAAAATATTTTGTAGAGCTTTTCCAGTAAACCCGGTAGCCCTGCTGGCCATTGGTGCCATCCAGAGGTTTAATATCATAAACTTCCGATTCAGCTTGAATTTTAGCGCCGTTTTTTTCAGCAAAGTAGAGATAATTTTTGTCCAGAGTGTTTTTGGCATTGTAACGGCAACCAGTCATGCAACCTCCGCAAAAGCGGCAACCGCTCCTGGCTGGCCCCCGCCCCCCAAAATAGGGATCGGGAACTTCTTTATCCGGTTCTCCAAAAAAGACTGCTACTTCGGTTGCTTCAAACTGATCCGCTTTGCCAATTTTTTCGGCTAATTTTTTTAGAGCGAGATCGCCGGTTTCCAGCCTTGGATTTTTAGCCGTACCCAACATTCTTTTAGCTGTGTGGTAGAAGGGCAAAAGTTCAGTTTTCCAATCAGCCAGGTGAGCCCAGCTTTTGGCTTTAAAGAATTCATCTTTAGGGACAGGTAAGGTGTTGGCGTAAACCAGTGAACCGCCACCCACGCCAACGCCTGAAAGTACGGCAACATGGCGAAAAAAGGTAAGCTTGAACAAACCGAAAAATTTAAGAGAAGGTAACCAGAACCAGCGTTTTAAATTCCAGTTGGTTTTAGGAAATTGCTCGGCCTTTAGCCTTTTCCCTTTTTCCAAAACCAATACGGAGTAACCTTTTTCGCTGAGCCTTAGGGCAGAAACCGAGCCTCCGAAGCCTGAGCCAATGACGATGTAATCATAATCTAATTTCATTTCATCCTTAACTAAAATATTTGACGATCCATTTAATCAATTTTCTCTTCATCTCGGAATAAGGTGGATAGATGAGTTTTAAAGGACTGAGTTTGCCTTGCTGCAGGATAGCTCTTTCGTAAGAAAAAGAACGGAATCCATAAAAACCATGCGTTCTGCCAATGCCGCTGGGGCCGATGCCGCCAAACGGTAAATTTAAATGCAGGTACTGTAAATTAATATCATTAATGCACACCCCGCCGGAATCGGTATTTGCAATTAACTGGTCAGCAAATTTTGAGTCTTCGGTAAAAATGTACAATCCGAGAGGTTTGTCGACCTTGTTGATTAAATCGATTACTTCAAAAACATTCTGGAAAGTCAAGAATGGTAAAATCGGCCCGAAAATTTCTTCTTTCATTAAAGGGGCCTCGGCTTCAGAGAGCTGGATTAGGGTTGGCGATACAAATCGCTCATTTTTGTCGGCATGTCCGCCTATTATTACCCGTCCTTTTTGTTGTGTCGTTGCGTTTAAGGCATTGAGCAGGCGTTGATGATGTTGTTGATTGATGATTCTGGCATAGGCAGCTTGTTGCTGCTGTTTCACATCAGAACCAAACATTTTCATGATTTCCTCTTTAAGCAGGGCTTCAAAATTTGAGCGCACTTCCTGATGCACCAGTAAATAATCCGGAGCAATGCAGGTTTGTCCGCTGTTTAGAAATTTATTAAAAGCGACCTTTTGCGCTGCATCTTTTAAATTGGCGGTGCGGTCCACAACTACCGGAGATTTGCCTCCCAATTCCAGCGTTATACTGCTTAAATATCGAGCTGCTGCCTGCATTACAATTTTGCCCACCCGCGTACTGCCGGTAAAAAAGATGTGGTCAAATGGTTTGCTGAGCAAAGCTTGTGCTACTTCCGGACCACCATTAAAAATGGCCACCTGTTCTGGAGGAAAAAGTTCCTGAACCATTTTACGAATGAGTTCAGAGGTATTGACAGAAAATTCTGAAGGTTTTAAAACCACACAATTTCCGGCAGCCAGAGCAGAAATTAAGGGGCAAACGGTCAAATGAAAGGGGAAATTCCAGGGTGCAATAATCAGTACCTGGCCACGCGATTCATATTTGATTTTGGCTCGTGTGGTTAATAGCGCTTTGGTTTTTCTGACCTTGTGCGGCTTCATCCATTGACCGATGTGTCGCATGGTATGTCTGAGTTCAGCTAGGGAAATAAAAATGTCGGTCAGTTGTGTTTCTTCGACGGGCTTCCGCAAATCGACGTAAAGGGCTTTCTCGATTTCAGATTGGTGGGCTAAAATCCATTGCTCAATTTTTTTTAGTAGAGATTTGCGGCCTTTTACACTGCTATTTCGCATTTTTAGCCGGTTTCGCCGTTGTAATTCAAAAACCTGATCGATTTGAGTCATTAAATCCTGTGTCATAAAAGCTTGCCTCTCTTAACAAATTTTGCGCCTTGCCCGAAAGGAGCTACAAAGCAATTTATTATTCTGGGATACTTCTCAAAATTAACTAATTTTGAATTGGAAATAACTTGTTCCTTTTTTTCTTTCTTTTTGTATTTCGGCAAATTTTCTATTAACTATTTTTTGATCATTTCCAAAATGGCGCTCATCAAAATGGTCCCATTCAAAATTTAAAATTCAAAAC
>JAGHBR010000439.1 GCA_021160885.1 Caldisericaceae bacterium | reverse complement strand
TGGTTTGAGTGATCCTTCAGCCTGTGAAATCGACCCTGATGGTAATATGTGGATTTCGAATACCGGCAATAATGAAGTGATTATTACTGATTTGGATGGCAATGTACAGCAAACAGTAACAGATTTAGAGGCCCCGCGAGGAGCGGCTTTCGATTTTGCCAATAATACGGCCTATATTATCCATTTTACGTCTGCCGTTAAAATGGTTACGCGGTTGATTTATATCCCAACGGTAACCATTGCTGATATTCAAAGAACACCTGATGAACAACCCGGTCCTTCTCCTTATGTTGGACAGGTAGTTCAGACGACCGGCATCGTAACAGCCGTAACCAGCAGTGGTTATTACTTACAAGATGCCGAAGGCGCATGGAATGGTGTTTATGTTTATGACAAGAACCATTCACCAACCAGGGGAGATCAGGTTACTATTGAAGCGGAAGTGGCCGAATACTATGATTTAACCGAATTAAAAAATGTCTCTTCATTTACAGTGCTCAGTTCCGGCAATACCATGAATCCGACTGTGGTATCTTCCGGCGAGGTGTCTCAGGAAATGTACGAAGGCGTATTGATTCAAGTTAAAGATGCTACTTGTACTAATTCCAACTTAGGTCATGGCGAATGGGAGATTGACGACGGCACAGGTCCTGCCATAGTTGATGATGCCATTTATAAATTTTCACCCGATTCTGGCGTAAAATATGATGTGACAGGCGTAATTACCTATAATTATGGTAAATATAAAATTTTACCACGTGATGAAAATGATATCGTTTCGCTGACCATTCCTCCGGTAACGCCTGTTGATTACTGGAAGGTTAGATTCCACTTCGGGCCTAAAAATGAGGCCGGACAATTTGCCGCATTGGATCATGAAGGCAAATTGTGGGTAACAGATTACGGTGCACCAGGAACCTCCCAGGTTGTTGTTTTTAATCCGGACAGTACCATGGCTGATTTTAGTCCCATTACTAAGGGATTAGATGAGAATGGGGCTGAAGTAGGTATCGCAAATCCTGGCGGTGTGGCCTATTACGATAGTATCATTTATGTAATAAGCTATGGCAACAAGAAAGTTTTACGTTTTAAAGCAGACGGCACGCCATTAAATGGCTGGGCCTTAAATTTTGGACCTGGCGATTTGGATATTGATCAAAATGGCTATATCTTTATTGCGCACAAAGTTGAAGCCATGTTTTCTGTGTTTGATTTAAATGGCAACGAATTAAAAGGCTCACCCTTTGGTACCGCAGGCTGGCATATAAATCGTGGCATTAGCGTTACCAAAGATGGTTCCAAGGTTTTCTTAGCTGATGAATCCAGTGATAAAATTGCCATGTGGCAGGGTGCAATCATTGGTTCAGATTCCTGCCATTATGAAGAAGCCGCTGATTTTATGACCGGATTAAATGATCCCTCTGCCTGTGAAATTGATGCTGCTGATCGCATGTGGATTTCGAATACCAGTGATAATGAGTTAATCATTACAGATTTAGATGGGGATGTGAAACAACGCATTACTGTGGAACGACCGCGGGGTGTGGCAGTGGATTACACCAATAAAGTCGCTTATGTGATTCATTTTACCGGCATGCACAAAATGGTCTCCAAGTTAACGCCTGGCGTGCCTAATACACCTATTGCCGATGTTAAGGTGGATAGCGATGGTGATTTTGTGCCGGATCATTTAGGAGAAACTTTTGAAGTGCAGGGCATTGTAACCTCTGTTAATTACAGCAGTTCTGGAACTCAGTACTTTATTCAGGATTCCACTGCTGGTATTAACCTCTATTCCGGCTCGATGCACTTCGAATTTAATATTGGCGACGAAGTTCTGGTTAAAGGTAGTTTAGATCAATATCGTGGTTTGACTGAAATTGTACCGGATGACATCTGGCTGCAAAGTAGCGGCAACGTGGTTGAACCGGTTAAAATTAAAATTGCCGATATGGGAGAACAATATGAAGGTATGTTGGTCCGTGTGGACAGCATCTGGATGGTCGATCCTTCTGAATGGCCGGCAGAAGGTAGTAATGGGCAGGTTTACGTAACCGATGGAACCGACACCACTTACATATTTGTGGATCGTGACACAGACCTGGATGGCTGGTATCCGCCGCAATCAATGATGAATGTTGTAGCTATTCTTGATCAATACACCTACAGTACACCGCCTGATGACGGTTATTCGTTGCGTGGACGTTTACGCTCTGATTTTGAAGACCTGGTAGTACAACTTTCTGCCAATATGCTCGATTTTGGTACAGTAGCGATTAACGGTAGCAAAACAATGTCTGTGCTGCTGAAAAATATTAGCGTTGACGATTTTGTACTGGATTCCCTGACTTTTGACAATGAATATTTTATGTCCCCATTAACCGGTGACACAACAGTTGCAGCCGGAGATTCCATTGAAATTCCGATCACCTTTAAACCGACAATTGAAGAAGAAGTGATGGGCGTGGCTGCCCTCCATCTCAGCATTGGAACCTACATGGTTGAAGTAAAAGGTAGTGGCTACCAGTTATTCCCGCTGGTCTGGCGCATCCATGCTGATTCAAGCGACGCTTCCTGGTTCTATCAGGAAGGTACAGGTGAACACCTGGTACGTGGCATGACCTACAACCGTTTGAATGACCATCTCTACGTAGTAAGCCGTGTTGGCGGTACTTTTGTTTACATCTTGGATGCTGCTACCGGCGATACTTTAGGTAAATTGAATACTGATGGTATTGGCGGGGGAACCTTCCCTGTGAATACTATTGCTTGTACGAAAGACGGGCAAATTATTGTTAGTAATTTAGCAGCCTGGGGCGGTCAGATTGCCCGGTTGTATTATTACAAAAATGAAAAAGACACGCCACACATGATTTACGATGGCACATTTGATGACATTGGTGGCCGTGTTGGTGATGTAGTTGCTGTTTCTGGTACCAGTACTAATTTAACCGTTTACTGGTCTGGCTCGGGCAATGACAAAATCCACACAGTTGTAACCACTGATGGTGAAAACTGGACACGCGGTGATGATATCCCCTTACCAGAACCTGGTGCCGGACGCTTTGGTATTGCACCTGTAGATGATGCTGGTAATTATTTGTTCATCAATGGTACTACACCGCCACGTTACATCAAACGTGATGGCACTGTACTTTACACATTTGAAGATCCGATTCCTTCTGGGACAAGCATCAACTACTTTGAGGTGAAAGTGCCCGGTGACAATATCCGTCGCTTTATTGGCATTACCGATGCTCTGAATACTGGCACCTATGTAATTGAACTGTTAGGTGAACCCGGTGACAATCTGTGCTCTGATTTTAACCTGTTGGAAGCGCCAACTGAAATGTACCTGGCTCATGAGAACACCAATGGTACCGGTATGACTATTTACAACAGTGTAGATAATATGCTGATTGAAATGGTGACCAATAACGGTATTTCTGCTTACAGTTTTGATGTGGTTGTCCCAGATGCTATTAAAGATGTGAAAATGATTGTTGAACTGAACGAAGGTTTTGAAACAACTCCTGAAAATGAAGTTCCCGATGGCTGGTTGACCTTTGCCGACAGCATTGAAGCAGGCGATCCGACTCCGGCCTGGCGTGTAAGCGCTTACAATCCGTATGAAGGCGAAAAGAACGCCTACATGCCGAACTACAATACAAAATCCCGTTGCTGGTTGGTTACGCCGGCCATCAGTCTGAATACCGACAAAAAATATTTTACTTTTATGGCCAAGGATGACTTCAACAGCTCGGATAACGATTTTGGCTCACAGCTGAATATTTTGGTTTCCACAAAATCTCCGAACAATCCTGAAGACTTTGTGCTGGTCGACAGTTATCCAGAAAGCGAGTTTTATGATTCCTGGATGATGAAATCGATCGATCTGAGCGCCTTCGAAGGCGATTACGTTTACATTGCTTTTATGGTCAAAAACTTTGGTGATCCGGATAATCCGGATGCGGGCGGTGACAACTGGCAAATCGACAATGTAACGTTAACCGATACGTTGACGGCTATTGCCGATAATAGCAACCAGTTACCGGTTCGTTACGAATTAAGCCAGAATTATCCGAATCCGTTTAACCCAACGACCAAAATTAATGTCGCCTTACCGAAGGCTGAAAAAGTGGAAATTGAGGTGTTCAACACACTGGGCCAAAAAGTACGCACTCTGTTCGATGGCGACCTGCCTGCTGGCATTCATAAGTTTGAATTTGACGGAAGCGGCTTGGCTTCCGGAATCTATTTTTACCGTATTAAAGCCGGTAAATTTGTAGCCACCAAGAAAATGGTCTTAATGAAATAAGGCAGGTTACTCATCAATATTTTCCTCTTTATGCCGGTGTGAGTAACTCACACCGGCATATTTTTAATATTGCTTTTGAACAGTGATCATAGTTTTAGGAAATTTCTGTGATTCGTTTTGGTACCGATGGCTGGCGGGCGATTATTGCCAGAGAATTTAATTTTGATAATGTGGGACGCGTAGCCCGTGCTCTCAGTAAATATCTGCTTGAAAGCAATAAACGCATTAACGGCGTGGTCATTTCTTATGATACGCGTTTTCTATCAGATCAGTTTGCTTTACACTTTGCCCGGGTGGTGGCCAGTAACAATATTCCTGTAGTATTGAGCAGTAAATTTACACCTACGCCCGTACTGTCTTTTGCCGTAAAACAGCTCGGCTTAAACGCTGGTGTGATGGTAACGGCCAGTCACAATCCCTATTTTTACAACGGGATTAAATTCAAGGCATCTTATGGCGGCCCGGTATTAGATGATTTTGTGCAACAAATTGAAAAGCGTATTGAGAGCATTGTGGCTCCAATTGATGAAAAAAGAGTTCGGCAAAACATTCAATATCTTGATTTAACAAAGGCCTATTTTGAACATTTGAAAAAAGTGTTGCGAGTCGAAGTTGTTGAAAAATTTTCTGATTTGCTCGTTTATGATGCCATGCATGGTTGTGGCATTGGCTTTTTGCAACACTTTTTTGAAGAGTTCGGTTTAAAAGCAAAATATTTACGCCATGAAGAAAATCCTCTTTTTAGCCGTGGCCGTCCGGAACCGATTCCTGAAAATCTGTTGGATTTACAGACTCTGGTGCGCGAGCAGGCCATGGGACTCGGACTTGCAACAGACGGCGATGCTGACCGATGTGCAGTGATTGACGATAAAGGGCTGTTCGTAGAACTTCATGATTTGGTGCCTTTGTTGGCCCGTTATTTAATAAAAGAAAGAAAATTTCCGGGTGATTTTGTAAGGACGACCTCTTTGCACCCAACCATTGATCGATTGGCCAGTACGTTTAATCGGCGGGTGAAAGAAGTGCCGGTGGGTTTTAAAAATGTAACGGAACAGATGCTGGCCGAAAATATTTTAATCGGCGGTGAAGAAAGCGGCGGTTTTGGCTATGGATTCCATTTACCGGAACGCGATGGCATTTTGACGGTATTGCTCGTTTTAGAAATGCTGGCTTACTACCAGGTGAAAATTTCTGAACTGGTAAGCGAATTAAGGCAAAAATTTGGCCCTTTTTTCTATTTAAGAAAAGATATCAGCCAGCAAAACTCTAAAATTTTAATTAGAAATTTAAAGCGCCTGCGAGAAAACATTCCTGAGCGGGTGGTCAAACAACAGGTAACTGATTTCTCATTAAAAGACGGTTTGAAACTTTACTTAAACAATGATTGCTGGATCTTAATTCGTGTTTCACAAACCGAACCTTTAGCCCGTATTTACGTGGCAGGGAGAGATGAACAGACTGTTCGCTCTGTTATGAAATGGGGAGTTGAGCAGATTACAGAAGACACGAATCATTAGAAAGGAAGGAAAATTGAAAAAATATGGTTATTTCTCAGATGATAAAAAGGAATTTGTGATTACCAGACCCGATACGCCACAACCATGGGTAAATTATCTTTCCAATGGCCGTTACAATGCTTTAATTTCCAACACCGCCGGCGGATATAGCTTTTATTATTCACCCAAAGACAGTCGCATTACACGCTGGCGTTACAATAGTCTGCCTGTCGATCGCCCGGGCCGCTACCTTTACCTGCGCGATGAAAACGACGCTCACTACTGGTCGCCCACCTGGCAGCCCACAGAAACCAAATTGGATTCCTACCAATGTCGCCACGGCGTTTATTACACACAATTTAAATCTACTTATCGGCAGATCGAACAGCAAATAACGTATTTTGTGCCTCTGGATGACGACCTGGAAATCTGGCGCGTACACCTGACGAACCATCAGCATAAATCTCTAAAATTAAAAATATTTCCCTTCGTCGAATTGTGCCTGGGCCATGCCCTGGTGGATTTAATTAACCAGCCCAACGACCAACATTTTAACGAGGTATTCTTCAACAGGGAACATCAAATATTGCTGGCTTCCAAAAGGTACTGGATGCGGTATCAGGGAGCAACCGTTAAACAGGCTAACGAAGCATGGGATCGCTACGTTTTTTTTGCTTCTACTTTTCCGGTTTCCGGCTGGGATGGAAGTAAAAATCAATTCATTGGCCGCTGGCGTTCGGAGGCGAATCCGCTGGCAGTTGAAAGGGGAGCCTGTTTTAACAGTGAAATTACTGCTGGAGATGCAGTGGCAGCCTTGCAAATGGATTTGACTTTAGAAGCAGGAGAAAGCAAGGAATTTGCCATTTTGCTGGGCGTGGTGCCTCGTAAAAAATACGAGCAGAAAGCTATAAAAGTGGTGCAGCGTTTTCGAAATTTAGACCTGATTGATTCGGAGTTTGAGCGAGTAAAAAGTTACTGGCAAGACTATTTGAGCCATGTTCAGGTAAAAACTCCGGACGATGAACTAAATACCATGGTCAATGTCTGGAATCAATATCAGAATTTGGTAACCTTTCAGTTTTCCCGCGATGCTTCCTATTATCACGGAGGTCTATTGTTCGGTCGCGGCTTTCGTGACTCCTGTCAGGATATTATGGGTCCGGTAATTCCGCGTCCTGATCTGGTGAAGGAGCGGATTGCTGAAATGAGCCAGTTTCAGTTTGCAGATGGGAGTACGTTCCACCTTTACTTTCCGCTTTCAAAAAACGGAGAAAAAACCGGACATTCGGATACGCCACTGTGGCTGCCTTTGGCGATTATGGTTTACTTGAAAGAGACTGGTGATTTCAAATTTTTGGAGCAGGAAATCCCCTTTTACGATGAAGGCAAAGCCAGCATATTACAGCACTTATTGCGGGCTGTTGACTTTTCCCTGAGCCAGTTGACCGAACGCAACCTGGCAAAATTTGGTCCCGGCGACTGGAACGACACGCTTGATTATTTAGGACGTCAGGGACGAGGGGAAAGCGTTTGGGTAACAATGTTTTTGGCCTACATCTTAAAAGAAGTGGTTGATTTATGCCAGTATTTAAAGGAAGAAACACTGGCACAAAAATATCAACAGGCTTACGAAAAAATAAAACAAACCGTTAATCAGCATTGCTGGGATGGTAAGTGGTACATCAGAGGGACAACCGACTCAGGTGGTGTAATTGGTTCTTCTAAAAATGAACAAGGGCAGATTTTTCTGAATACCCAATCCTGGGCTGTAATCAGTGGCATTGCAGAGGGGCAGCGGGCTAAAATTTGCATGGAATCGGTAAGGCAAATTTTAGAAACGCCCAAAGGGCCTAAAATTCTTCATCCGCCTTACACTAAAATTGACCCTTCCATTGGCCTGGCTACGCGCTGTGTGCCGGGCAAAAAAGAGAACGGTGCCGTGTTTAATCATCCCGTAAGCTGGGCTATTTTAGCGGAATGTCTGCTGGGCCATGCAGAGCGGGCCTTTGATATTTACAAACGCGCTCTTCCGATGAATCCTGTGGTTGATATTGATCGTTACGAAGTGGAACCTTACGTTTACGCGGAATATGTTACCAGCCCGGACCATCCCACTTTTGGGCAGGCCAGCCATTCCTGGTTAACCGGTTCGGCTACTTGGATGTTGCGTGATGTGCTGGATTACATTCTGGGCGTCCGGCCTACTTACAAAGGTTTATTAATCGATCCATGCATTACGGGTCGATGGAAAGAGTTCACGGTTGTTCGCAGTTTTCGCGGCAAAAAATACCGAGTTCAGGTACTTAATCCAGCCGGTAAAAATAAAGGAGTGGAACAAATTTGGCTAAACGGGCAACTTATTGCCGGTAATTTGATTGATTTAAAAGATGAAAAGATTAACCAACTAATCGCTCAAAGGTCAACTGTGGAAGTTAAGGTACGCATGTAATGGGCAAAAAATTGTTTGACAAACAAACTGTTTTAGAGCGCTTGAGCGGCGGTTTAATTGTTTCCTGCCAGTCTGAACCGCCGGAACCCTTTGCCCGGCCATCTCTGTTATTGGCTATGGCCCGGGCAGCCATCATGGGAGGCGCTGTTGGTATTCGGACGAATTTGCCGAAAAATGTCGCTTATTTATTAAAACATTTGTCAGTTCCTGTCATCGGCATTTACAAAAAGCGCTATCCAAATAGTGAAGTTTTTATTACCCCAACATTAAATGAATTGCGGGCCTTGTTGAAAACGAATCCGCCTGTTATTGCCCTGGATGCCACCAACAGAAAAAGACCTGGCCGGCTGCAGCTTAAGGAATTGTTAGAATTTGCCCGTACACAATCAGAACATTTGTTGATGGCTGATATTTCCACCCTTGCTGAAGGTGTGGCTGCGGCTGAAATGGGATTCGATCTGATCAGTACTACTTTAGCAGGTTACACACAACAATCAAAACATTCTTTTAAACCCTTTGAGCCAGATTTTAATTTAATTTCTGAATTAGTTAAGGAAGTAGGAACTAAAGTTCCGGTAATTGCCGAAGGAAGAATCTGGCAGCCCGAGCAGGCTCAAAAATGTCTGGAATTAGGGGCTTTTGCTGTGGTAGTTGGCACGGCCATTACGCGTCCCTGGGTAATAACAAGCCGCTTTGCCGAAGCTTTGAAAAAGGTTTAAGATTGCCTTGGAGAAAAAAGCTTCGCAGAGAATCACTTCAAAAGTATCCCATTCCCTGTCCACTTTAGCGTTGGACAGTAGCGGTGTGGCGTCCACAAGTCAGGGGATTTTCCGCTCCTTTCAGTGGTTTAGAATGACATTTCTACCTCACTGTCATTCTTTGTACTGATTTAGAAGAAGATTCTTCATCGTTGCACTCTGTAAATTGACTGCAGAAAAGGGAGAATTCAGGCAATAAAAATTCTACAAATAGGCCCTTAGTTGTGCCTGACCGGCATGAATGGTGCGTTGAAAACCGGCATCTTTACGTCCGGTGTATTGTAATGTAAAAAGAACATTTTTGGATAGCGTGTATTCCAGCCGTAACTGCCAGGTGTGTGACAGACCTTTCTTTTTGCCCTGAGCCATTTCAAAAGGTACCACAAGATTTTGAGGATTTCGGGTAACCGTTACATTCTGCAGCTGATACTCAACCGTTGCGCGGCCGCGCACGGGCATTTCGTAATTTAAGCGCGGTCTTAAAGTGGTGTACCACAAATCAAGCGGGTAGTTGGGGTTACGATTTGTCTCCAGGCCGCTTTCGTTGCCCAGGCCAATCTCCCATCTACTGCGCGGACGGTAGGAAATATTCTGCACCAGGTAGTAGCCACTGATGTCCCTGTTGCGGAAGGGATTGGCGCTGGAACGTCGAAAATATGAACGTACACGGCTCTCGGTCAGGCTGCGCAGCCTGACCGAAGGACGCCAGTTAACGCGCAGTCCGAATTCCTGGCTTTTGC